>CAYGBF010000138.1:0-5615 GCA_964348035.1 uncultured Eubacteriales bacterium
TAAGAGATAAGAAAAAACACCAAGATCTGATAAGACACCAACAACATTCAACGATCAGGAGTAACCATGGTCCGGAAAAACAGTACCTGGAGAAAGAAATTAAGGAAAGGATCGAGAATATTCTTAAAGCGTTGTCACCAAAGGAAAAAATGATTTTTCATCTCCGGGATGAAGAGGGAATGACGGTCCAAGAGACATCCAGGATTCTGGGCTGCTCATCGTCCAGTGTCCGAGCCCATCTCTCTCGGGCTCGCCGAAAGATTCGGGATCGATTCAAAGAGGATTACAGCAACAGGGAGGTCATCGGGTGAATTGTAAAAGAGTCCAAAAGCTGCTTCCGCTTTTTGTCGGAGAGGATCTTTCTCCTCGAAAAATGTCTGAGGTGAGGATTCATCTCGATAAGTGCAGCGCCTGCCTAAAAGAATATGAAACGTATGAGATGTCTCTGATTCAAACAAAAAGATTGTTGGTCCGCGAGAGGAAGGATTGGGAGGACAAGGAGTGGGAATTGGCTATCCAAAGAGCCGTCATCGACAAGCCGACCCGAGTTTCTTCTTTAATGCCTTGGCCGTATAAGAAATCGTGGGCTTATGCCTTGATGGCGTTGTTAGTAGTTGTCCTCACGTTCTTTGTCATCAGATCTGCCAACGTCGATATAGATGAACAGACAGGCACAGTCACTTCGAAGGCGCCTTCTGGTATCTTGGTAAAAGAGCCTCAACAACAGGTAGTTTCGCTGACCATGGTATCCAGTGAGACAGGCCTTAAGATGGCTTGGTTTTTCAATAGAGACTTTAATTTTGAGGAGGAAAAATGAAAAAATTTACGATGATTTTTGTCTGTTTTGTCCTGTTGATGGGAACAACCCAGTTTATTTATCCCTCGGTTCAAACGCCAGAAGTCGTGAAAAAGATTGTCAAGATCAAGTATATGTATGCTCATGAGGCTCGGAACGTCCTCATGCCGTACATGAGCAAGAGAGGGAAAATTCGAGCCATCGATCGTGAGAATCGATTGGTACTCGAGGACATCCCGGAGGTCATGGCCAAGCTTTTGGTGATACTCAAAGAAATCGATGTCCGGCCGGCCGATTTACGGTTCACCTGTGAGCTCATCCTGGGATCGCTAAAACCTGGAGAAAAAGAAGATATCGATAAAGATTTAAGGTCGGATCCAGTGATCAGGGAATTGAGAAACCTATTGAAATACAAGTCCTTCAAGCTGTTGGATTCTTCGGTCATTAAAGTTCAGGATACCGAACGTTCATCACAAAGATTGGGTGGGGGAGGCAAGAGCTTTAAACTCAGCCTGTATCCCCGCTATATTCAGGAAGATAAGGATGAAATCCTTCAGGTCGAGCTGAGATTAGTCGAACATATGGGGATTAACCGTGAAGGCAAAGAAACTACGCTGACCTTAATCGACACAACCTTGACCATAAAGAACCGTGAGAGAACAGTTGTCGGTGTCTCCAAACTGGACGGAGGCGATAAAGCCCTAATCCTGATCATTTCTGGACTGGTCATTGAATGAAGAAAATCAGGTCTCAGTTCAAGATGAAATTCCTTTCGTTTTTGATGACTGATAACTGACAACTAACAACTGAAAATAGGGGACAGCAGTTTTTTTTAAAGTTGCCTGTCCCCTTTTTTCTATGTTATAAGTTTTTTCAGGGATATTGGCCATGAGTTCGCTCCGCCGCTGGTTGATAATGCTATGCTTGTGTCTATCAGGCGGGGTTATATATCTACTGCCTTATTTAAGGGAAGTCTATTATCTTCCGATGTAGGAAGCCCTCCATCTGACCAACACTCAATTAGGTGTCCTGATGAGTGTCTTCGGTGTCATGGCCATGATCTCCTACCTTCCTGGGGGCTGGCTGGCCGATAAAGTGGGACCGAAACGGCTCATCACCCTCTCTATGATTTCGACAGGTTTAGCCGGGTTGTATTTGCCACTTACCCCTCCTACGGAATCTGTATCGCTGTGCATGCATTCTGGGGAGTCAGTGTAACCCTCACCTTCTGGGCAGCACTCATCAAAGCCACGAGAACCTGGGCCTCAGCGGCTCAGCAGGGAAGGGCTTTCGGGATCTTGGAAAGTGGACGCGGAATGGCTGAAGTCATCACGTCTACAGCCTTACTGGCCCTGTTTGCCAAGCTTGGAAGCGGGGCCTTCGGTTTATCTTGGGTGATCATAATGTTTTCCATCCTGGATATCCTGATCGGAATCATGGCTTGGTTTGTGCTCGAGGGCTCT
The DNA here is from genome assembly GCA_964348035.1 of uncultured Eubacteriales bacterium. Taxonomy (GTDB): domain Bacteria; phylum Acidobacteriota; class Aminicenantia; order Aminicenantales; family Aminicenantaceae; genus CAYFXE01. Next base: position 2,260 of record CAYGBF010000138.1, read on the forward strand.
CAGCCCGATTCTGTAGACAGACAAGAGGGACAGATGAAGATCGGTATTCAGGATATCCTTAAAGTGATCAAGATGCCAGTGACCTGGCTCATAGCTCTCATCATTTTCACGGCTTACAGTGCCTATTGGGGATCCTATTATTTCACACCTTATGCCACCGATGTCTTCAAGATGAGCGTTGTTTTTGGGGGAGCTTTGGGAGTCGGGAAAATGTGGATAAAAATATCAGCCTTGGGCGCTGGATTCTTGGCTGATAGAATCGGCGCTTCCCGGACGATAGCCTGGTCCTTTCTCATCTTGATCATCAGTTTTGGAGTGTTTGTCATTACTCCCGGCAGCCGCAGCCTTGTTTTCATCTTGGTGGTCAACACCGTCATTGCTTCTGTGGCGATTTTTGCCCTAAGGGGCGTTTATTTCGCGACATTCGAAGAAGTGGGGATTCCTCTAGCTGTGACAGGAACCGCCACCGGTGTTGTCTCGGTTATCGGCTACACGCCTGACATTTTTATTCCTTTGGCTGGAGGAGCTTCGCTGGACGGGTATCCTGGGGCCTTGGGATACAGGTATTTTTTCCTGTTTGTGTCGGGATTATGTTTTATGGGTTTACTGGCGGCACTGATCATGATGAGGAAGTATATAAAGAGGAGGGCAGGTTAGATGAACAAAGAAGACAGGGGAGAGTTCTTCCAGAAAAAGATGCCTTTCCCTCGATTCGCTGAGGACCAATGTCGCCGTATTCACGAGGCGAGCCTGGAGATCCTGGATCGAGTGGGAGTGCGTTTAGACCTTCCGGAGGCTGTCGACCTGATCAAAAAGGCTGGAGCCAGAGTTGACCAAGAGAACCTCGTCCATCTTCCTTCTCGACTGGTGGAAAAAGCACTGGCCTCGGCTCCAAAAAGCGTTGTTCTCCATGATCGGCAGGGAAACCCGGCTCTGGTGCTTGAAGGCTACCGATGTTTCTACGGGCCTGGCTCGGATTGTCTGAACATCATCGATCATCGCAGCCGAAAGCGGCGAAAAGCATTGTTAAAGGATGTCCAAGAGGGGATTGTCTTATGTGATGCATTGTCCAACATCGACTTTGTGATGTCGATGCTGCTCCCGTCTGATGTGGACATGACTGTGGCTGATCGGTATCAGATGGAGGCCATGTTACTCCACACGACCAAACCCCTTATTTTTGTAGCCTATGAGTATGAAGGCTGTCCTGATTGTGTCGAGATGGCAGAGGTCGTTGCCGGAGGGGCCTCAGCCCTGCGGGATAGGCCGAACATCGCCTGCTACATAAACGTTGTCTCTGGACTGCGTCACAATGAGGAAGGACTCAAGAAACTTCTGTATTTGGCCTCGAAGAACATTCCGGCCCTCTATATTCCGTCATCGACAGCGGGAGTTACGAGCCCAGTCACCCCCGCTGGTGCTCTTGCCGTCGATAACGCCGGAGCCCTTGTTGGACTCGTCCTGTCCCAGTTGAAGCGGGAAGGGGCCCCGATGATCGTATCCGGTATGCCCCCCGGACATCTGGACATGAAGACCATGGTCTCGACGTATGCGGAACCGGAGAAAGGGATGACCCAAGCCTTGGCTCATTTCTATGGTCTTCCGATGTTTTCACTGGCTGGAGCTTCTGAATCCAAGATTCCAGACTCACAAGCTGCTGCTGAAGCGGCTCTCAGCTTATCGGTGGCGACCCTAGCCGGGGGACAAATCATCCATGATTTGGGATATTTGGAGTCCGGCTTGACATTTTCTTTCGTTCAACTCGCCTTGTGCGATGAAATCGTGAGTTGGCTTAAAGGCTTCAATCAGGCGACAAAGGTGGATAAGGAGAGCCTAGGATTGGATACAGTAAAAGAGATGGGGCCTGAAGGCCAATTCTTAAACACAGAACACACCCTCAAGCATTTCCGAAACAGGTGGTACCCGCAGCTTTTCGAAAGAAACACTTTCGACACTTGGAGAGCTGAAGGATCCAAAAGCCTGATGGATAGAGTGATAGAGAGGATCGAATCCATCCTGGCCAAGCATAAACCCGAGCCTCTTCCGAAAGGAGTTAAGGAAAAACTCCGAGAAATCGTCCTGAGGACCGCTGCATAGAAGACATAGAAGACAAAAGTGGCCCACGTTTTGTCCACGGATTAACTTGACTCTATTGCTGCACTTTAGTAAAAGTGAAGAGGATAGTAAACTCTACTCAGTCTGGTCGGATAGTCAGATGGAAGAAGAGCTTATTATACTGATTTAGGATTCACTAGGATTTGATCCCTCGTTTCAGAAAGAAGGAGGTTTCATAATGGCAAAAATGGATGAGTCTCAAGAGAGAACCTGGGGCATGTTGTGCCATCTATCAGCCTTGGCTATGTTTGTCTTTCCCTTTGGTAATATCATCGGGCCGCTGGTCGTCTGGCTGATCAAAAAAGATGAATCAGAGTTTGTCGATGATCAGGGAAAAGAATCCCTTAATTTCCAGATATCTTTTACGATTTACTGTTTTATCGCCGCCTTTTTGATCTTGGTTGTTATCGGGATTTTTCTTTTGATCGCTCTGGGTGTGTTGGTCCTGGTGTTGATCATCATCGCCACGGTCAAGGCCAACAGCGGGGAGAAATTTCGTTATCCTCTATCCATCAGAATAATTCACTAAGGTTTTACCAACGATTTTTAGGATTTAACCGTAATTCAGGCTCTCCTCGAGGAGAGCCCTGACCCTTGTTTTGATGTTTATCCCGTTGACACATTTGGCCTGGCAGGTTGTGCAGGACTGACAGCCAGCCAACCCTTTTTCCTTCGATAGGCTTTCGAGCGTCATCCTGGATTGGATGAGATTCCCGTAGCCAAAGGCGTACATGTACGATCTCATCAGATGAGGAATCTCGACTCCTCGGGGACAAGTTTTCAAGCAGGACAGGCAGTTCTGGCAGTACAGGATTCCTTTTAGTTTTGAGGCTCGCGACAGATCAGATCGTTCTTTTTCCGACAGAGCGATTTTTTCCATCACCTTGAAATTCTGATCGAGTTGTGTGAAGGTCGTCAAGCCGGGTATAGCAGTGCAGACATTTTCGTCTTCCAGGACCCATTTGAGGGCGGCCTGATGATTGATCTCCGCATCACCCGACTCTTGAAGACGTCTTCCTCCTTGGGTTTTCATGGCAATCACCCCCACTCCTTTGGAGGCGGCGTACTTGATGGCGTTTTTAATCTTATCTTTATGTGCTTGTAGATAATTGTAGGCAGTCAAGACAACATCATGAACACCCGTATCCACCGCAGCCCGAATGACGTTGGGTTCGTCGTGGTGAGTGGACATACCGATAAACCGGGCCTTCCCTTGCTCTTTGACTTTTTCAAGGGCTTTG
>CAYGBF010000139.1:0-9815 GCA_964348035.1 uncultured Eubacteriales bacterium
AGCATGGCCAAGGGAAAGAGGGGAAAGCTTTTAAACAGATCGGGCTCCATGTTGGCACTCAAGCTCTTAATGCCTCTGAGTATGGACCATCCGATCAGAATCGCCACGCCAACAAACGCGGCATGAAAAGCAAATGGTTCGAGAGCATCCGGGGATATGGTCGTGATCGAACCGTGCATACGCTTATCTGGAGGAATAAGACCCTTGGTCTCAGCAGGAGAGAGTTCTTTGGGAGACTTAATGATTTGGGTGTATCCTCGTCTTGCGGCCATGTTGATCATGGCCATTCCAAAGACAACAGCGCTGATAACTCCGACCGTTGCCGACATCAAACCCAGATCAGATCCAGCTGCAAACCCCAATTGATCGAAAGCTTCGGCCATTCCTGCTGCCGTCCCATGGCCTCCCGAAAATCCGATCTCGAGAAGGCACCCGAAGAAGGAAGGAACACCGAATACGGGTGAGAGAAGAATAACAGAAATTCCCACACCCACCATATACTGTCCCATTCCCACGAGCCAGCCGTAGCAAAGCTGTGGACCGCCTTCCTTCCAAATAGTCTTGAGGGATGGAACACTAAATCCCAAAAATAGGCAAGCAAAGACAACATTTATCAACCGGCCCGGGTACAGTGACCAGGAGCTCATCATCTCCGACGGGATGACCGTCCCTATATACTTGCCGACAACATAGGGTCCTAGAAACAGGCCGATAAAACCGGCGATGACGGAGGCCGGCAGGAAAAGTTTTTGCAAAAAGTGAAACCGGGAACGAAAGTATTTTCCGACGAGAAGCAGCAGACTCAGCCAGCACAGGTCGATCATCAGCTTTGTGAGCTGATCGCCGGTCAATTCCATTTATTGTGTCCTTTGTTTTTCCTTAGGTGGGTGGAGTTCTTTTTCAGAATGGGCGATAACCGTGGCTGCCGCCACATCGCCGGTGATGTTAATGACTGTTCGCGACATGTCTAAGATGCGCTCCACTCCCAGGATGAGGGCGATGCCCTCCAGCGGAATTCCGACCTGTCTGAGCACGATGACCAGCATGAGCACGCCCATGGCCGGAGCTCCGGCCGCGCCGATCGAGGCGAGTGTGGCCGTCAGGACGATGGCCAGCTGGTCTCCGAGTCCGAGGTTCATGCCGTACACCTGAGCGATAAAAATGGCCGTCACTCCCTGATAAAGAGCCGTTCCGTTCATGTTTATCGTCGCGCCCAACGGAAGGACAAAACTGGAAATCTGCCTGGACACACCGATATTATCTTCCGCACATTCCATCGTGACGGGCAAGGTGGCAGAACTCGAGCAGGTGCTGAAGGCAATCAGCTGAGCCTCGTAGATGCCCCTCCAAAATTTAAAATAAGGATATTTCGTGAATATCGTAACCACCGCGGGATACGTGAAGGCGAGGATGATGAGCCCTCCGATCGCAACCGCACAGTAGCGGACGAGAGACATCAGAATATCCACGCCAAAGGTCCCGACTACGGCTGCGATAAGGGCAAAAACAGCATACGGCGCGATTTTTATCACGATCTCGACGATTTTGATCATGATGTCGTTTATCGCTTCGAAAAACGAGAGGACAGGCTTCATTTTTTTCTTATCGAGGAGAGAGATGACCACTCCGATGAACATAGCAATAAAGATGATCTGAAGCATGTTGGCCTTGACGAAGGAGTCGGCCGGATTGTCAGGAATGATGTTTATGAACACTTCTCCGATTCCGGGCCTTTCCTCGGCCCGCAAGGCCTGGACATCGGCTGTTTCACCATAGCTGGCCTTGAGCTCTGCTTGGACAGTTTCAGGAAGATTGGCGCCGGGTTTCAGGGTGTTGGCGAGGAACAGGCCGAGAGCCACGGCCGAAACATAATAGGCAATGTAAAAGGCGAATGTTTTGCCCCCGATTCGACCCAGCTTGCGCAGATCTCCCAGGCTCGCGACTCCGACAAGAAGAGAAGCAAAAATGAGGGGGATGACAACCATCTTGATCAGACGGATGAAGGCTGTTCCCACCGGCCGAATAACGGCCGCATCCGGTCCGTAGATCAAACCCGCGACAGCTCCAAGGATCAAGCCCACAAAAATCTGGGTCGGTATTCCTGACCGACGGAGGGTGAAAAAAATCAAGACGATCATCGCGGCTAAGAGAAGCAGCGTCTGGAAAATTTTAATACTGACTGTATCAGCCGGCCGGCCTAAAGCTAAGGCAGCAAAACAGAAGGCCGTCGCGATAGCCACTCCGGTGATTCGTCTCATATGGCGGTTCATAGGGTTCTCTCGTCCTCAGATGGCCTTGAATTCTCTGTTCTCATGGCCTGATCCAGCGGGGAATTCATATCACACTATTGTTTAATTCTCGAAAAGAATCAAGCAGAAAAACGTTTTTATAACCAAGCATCTCGCATTGAGCTAGGAGCTTCATGGATTCGAAGGGAGATGATATCCAGTCAGATCAACGAAAGTCAAATTTTCCAGTTTATTTTCTGGCCTTGAAGATAAAATTCGAGGTGCTGTTGAACCGGCCAGAATAAGGAATATATGACTCTATCGTCAAACCGTTGGTTTCCAAGAATGACTGGACGTCTTTAGGATGGGAAAAATGTTTGATAGGGACGAAGAACCAGTCCAGGACGAGTTCTTCCAGTTTTTCTCCTTGGCGTGATTTCTCTCTTTTCTTGAAGAGGGCGACGATCAAGGACAGGCCTTGTGAGAATACTCTTGCCAAGAATACCCAGGAGAACTTTGGGGCTCTAATCAAAATCCTTCTCAGAATCTCGTGGACAAAGGTCCATCTTGTTTTTCTGTACAGGGCAAGGAGGATGGAACCTCCAGGTCTCAACACGCGAAGGAGTTCGGAGAGGCCTCGGTCAGGATCAGTCGTATGATGAACGGTTCCCCAGGCCCAGACGACATCAAAAGACTCATCCTTGAAACAGAGACTCGAGACATCGTTCCTGATCAGTTCGAGAGGTAGAACTCGGAAAGATTCCTTGAGTCTCCGAACTGCCTGCAAACTTTCCTGGCTGATATCGATTCCCACCACAGAGGATGCCTCTTCCTGGGCAAAGATAAGGCTGAAGACCCCAGACCCACAGCCGGCATCGAGAACCCGTTTGCCTTTTACTTCATCGGCTTTGTATAAGGTGTTCCAGTGCCTTTTCGAATCAATAAGATCGGGGGAGAATTTTTTCCAGAGAACGTCGTAAAACTGTCCCACCCTCTCTCTGTTCATCATTGACCCCCATGATCTGAAAGACTCAAAATCATCTTTTTAGAGCCATCCATGCTCTTTGTACCACGAGACACTCCGGGTCATCCCCTGTTTAAAATTCACTGTCGGGGAGAAACCAAGCTCTTCCTCCGATTTCTGGATGGAGAGAGGCTTGGGATGGAGGAAAAAGGCGAGCTTTTCACGGGAGAGAGGGGCTTCTTTCCCGAAGAGAGGAAAAACCTTATCTGCTGCCCAGGCTGCGGCATGGGCGGGTATTTTGGGAAGCCAGGGGCGTGGTATTCTCCTGTCGACAGATTCGGCTATGGTCTCGACCATGGCTTTGACCGAGAGTGTTTCTCCTCCTGCTAGGTGATAGATCTCTCCCCCTCTCCCTTTCTCGGCACAGAGGAGTACCCCTCGGATAAGGTCTTCGATAAAGACAGGAGTTTGGGCGGTTTCTCCTCTGGTGACTCGGATGAATCTCCGCCTCATTATAGCCTGGATCAGTTTGAAGGTTCTCTTGTCGGCCGGTCCGTAGACCCAGCTTGGACGGACAACCACGATGTTCATCCCGTCCAGGGCCATGAGGCGAGCTATCCGTTCCCCCTCGGATTTACTCCAGTCGTAATGAGTTTGGGGCCGAAGAGGATAGTCCTCTGAGGCTTTTTCTCCCTCAGGGACTCGGCCCAAGACACCGGCAGAACTGAAATGGATGATTTTTTCCACTCCCTCTTCGCGGGCGGCCTTCAAGACATTCTCTGTCCCGAAGGCGTTGACCTTGAAGAGATTTTTTCTCCTGGTCGATGTTGATCCCAGGGCGGCCGCCAGGTGGAAGAGATGGTCAGAACCTTTGATGGCCGATTTGACGGATGCATAATCGATGATGTCCCCCCTGACAGTGTCACAGTCTAGATGCCCGGGGATGTCCTCCCGGTGGACAAGACAACGAACGGACTCACCTTTGATCATCAGGTGATGAACGAGATGCCTTCCGATAAAGCCCGAAGCGCCGGAGACAAAGACGTTCATCGGTCGACCTTAGGTCCTTCCCTTCGTCGACAGGGCCGAGTGGAGGGCCTTCTTCATTTTTTCGAGATAGTGGGGATATGTGTGTTTTCTGTCTGCCCGTTGTTTCGCTTCCTGGGCGCGCTTGCGGGCTTCAGGCTGAGACAGGGCAAAGGAGAGACCTTCAGCCAGATGATCTCGGTCAGGATCGACCAAGATGGCCGTCTGTTCATCCAGAATTTGGGTGTGGGCGGTGATGCGAGTGGCCACGATGGGTGTCCCCGATCGGAGATAGGAATAGATTTTAAGAGGAATACCATGGCCGGTCAACCGGGGGGAAACAAGGACATCGGCGGCAGAGAGATAATCCGGGATCCGATCCGGCGGCACCTCTTCTATGAATCGCACCTTCTGGATTATGTTCAGCCGTTCGGCTCTCTTTCTCGTCCTCTCTCCATCCTTTCCTCGACTCCCCATGAGGACAAACACGACGTCGGTCGTATCTATCTCAGCCGCCGCTTCCAAGAGAAGGCGAAGTCCTTGATAGGGGCGAAAGTTGCCGGAGTAGAGAATGATTTTCTCTCCATCGGGAGCGAGGTCATTCCGGATTTTTTGTCTCCTGTCCTTGATACCTTCTTGTTCTTTGAAATAGACGAAATTCTCCATCAGGACGGCCTTGTCTCCGAATCCTTTTTCTCGGACATACCTCAGCAATTCAGGAGAGATGACCAGGACTGCGGCGGCATTCTTAAGGGAGAAGCTTTCCAGCCAAAGGAAAGGTTTTCGCAGCCACCGGAGGTGCTCATGCTCGTGTTGGTCCATCTGATCGGGCAGGCTGGAGTGCATATCATACAGATGGGGAAGTAGGTGGGCCTTGGCTAAGATAACACCCAACCAGGAGGCTTCCTCGTGGGTATAGATCAGGTCATACCTGGACTTCCTCATCCTGAGAACAGCCTTGATGAAGAGCAGAAAATCCAGGGGGATTTTACCCAGAGAGGGGCCGATTCTTATCCTTCGGATCAAGAACAGGTTGGGAACTCTGTGGATATTCAGATTCTTGAGCATCACATCCGTGCCCGATGGATAAGTGATGAGATCGACTGAGTGACCGAGGTCAGAGAGAGCCTTGAGACGGAAATAGATGCTGATCGGGGTTCCCCTCGGACTGAAGAAGGGTTCAGGAGACAGCATCAGAATGTTCATCGGAGACTCTGGTTAAGGCTGCTGCTGGTCGGCATCGACGATCTCTTGGATATGGTATATCTTTTTCTCGGCCGATTCATGGTACGAACGGACCATGATCTCGGCCAACAATCCCATCGTGACAAGCTGAATGCCCACGACTACTAACAGAATGGAAAGAAGAAGGAGGGGCCGACCGCTGATTCCCCGCATCAGGATCAGCCTTTGGTAGGAGAGGTAAAGACCGAGAATAAGACCAACAACACCGCTAAGGATTCCGACGAGGCCGAAAACGTAAAACGGACGGGCTGAGTAACTCAACATAAATTTGACCGTCAGGAGATCCAGGACGGCCCTGAAAAGACGTGTCGACCGGTATTTTGATTTTCCGTACCGACGCCGTCTGTGATTCACTTTTATTTCAGCCAGACGAAACCCCATGTTGCTGGCGATGGCCGGGATAAACCGGTGCATCTCCCCGTAGAGCTTGATATTCTTCACCACATCTTTGCGGAAGGCCTTCAGAGTGCACCCGTAGTCATGGAGTTTGACTCTCGTGACCAAGGAGATCAGCCAGTTACCGAGGGCTGAGGGAAGGCGTCTGGTGAAAAACTTGTCCTTTCTCTTCTGGCGCCTACCGCTGACAATGTCGTATCCCTCGTGTATTTTGTCGATGAGAGGTCGGAAGTCTTTAGGGTCGTTCTGCAAATCTGCATCCAGGGTGATGATGATCTCTCCTTGGGCATAGTCGAATCCAGCCGCAAGAGCGGCAGTCTGGCCAAAATTTTTTCTCAGCTTTATGATTTTGACGCGGGGATCGTGTTTATGGATGCTTTTGAGGGTTGTGTAGGAGTCATCCCAACTGCCGTCGTCGACAAACAGGAATTCGAACGATAGGCCGAGATCGACACAGACTTCAGTCATTTCTTTATGAAGCAGGGGGAGGTTGTCGGCCTCGTTATAGACAGGAATGACCAGAGAAAGTTCCATAGGTTTTGTTTCCCTCACATCTGCCAATATATCACATAAAAAATCCTCCTATCAACACAGACCATAAGCATCTTTATTTTTGTGATTTGCTCAGATTGACAATATGTCGGGTATAGCTTAGAATTTTTGCAAAGATCATGACTGGTAAAAAGATTTTGATCGTCGACTTTGACTATAACAGTTTGACGTCCATGACCAGCCTGTTCGGGGCCCAAAACATGGACGTGATCACCGCTTCTGATGGAGCGGCGGCCTACGACAAGTTTAAGGCAGAAAAGCCTGATCTTGTGATCCTGGAAGCCATGCTGCCCAAGATGCACGGTTTTGATCTGACCTTGAAGATTTCCCAGGAGACGAAGGGACAGGTGCCCGTGATTATCTGTACTGGCGTGTACAAGGGGCCCCAGTACAAGAATGAAGCCTTGCGGTCTTTCGGGGCCTCTGATTATTTTGAGAAACCGTTTGATGAAAAAAAACTGGTGAATTCCGTGTTGAAGCTTCTCTCCGAGGATATAGACATCGAGGAAGAACTCCCCTCTCCGGATACGGTCCTGAAGACTGTGAGTCAACTGGTCGAGGAGGATTCTCCTTCGACAAAGAAGAAGACTTCTAAAAAAAAATCCATCTGAGAGCATAGGTATTTAGACAATGGCAGATTTATGGACTCGCTGCAACAACTGCCGCCGCATCTTGTACAAGCAGGATATTCTGGACAACTTATCTGTCTGTCCTTCCTGTCACTTTCATTTCCGTTTATCCGCCGTGGATCGACTCCGTCTCCTCTGTGATGATCATCAGTATAAGCTCTTCGACCAGAACATCATTCCTGAGGATCCCTTGGGGTTTGAAGATTCTTTAAAGTACCGACGAAGGCTTGAAGAGAATAAGAAACGCACCCGTCTTCCTGAGGCTGTGCTTAATGCAGAAGGGATGATGGGAGGGATTCCCTTGATCCTCTCAGCCATGGAGTTCGGGTTTATGGGAGGAAGTATGGGCTCGGTCGTGGGCGAGAAGATTACCCGAGCCGCCGAGCAGGCTCTGCAGCAGAAGAAGCCGCTCATCACCGTAGTCTGCTCGGGAGGGGCCAGGATGCAGGAAGGAGCTCTGTCTTTGATGCAGCTGATGAAAACCAGCTCCGCGATTGCCCGTTTTGAAAAATCCCGACTGCCGTTTATTTCTGTGATCACCGACCCCACAACAGGGGGAGTGACAGCCAGTTTTGCTATGCTGGGGGATATCAACATCGCCGAACCCCAGGCGCTGATCGGTTTTGCCGGCCCTCGGGTCATCGAGCAGACGATCAGGGAAAAGCTGCCTAAGGGCTTTCAACGCGCGGAGTTTCTTCTGGAGCATGGGATGCTGGACGACGTCGTTGACAGAAAGGATTTGCGTGACTACATCATCAGAGCCTTACGGCTCCTCCTGAATCGTCCTCGATGAATTACCAGGAATGCCTGAGATACCTGGAGAAGATCCAGAACCTGGGCATCAAGTTCGGGTTGGATAACGTCCGGGCCATCTTGAACGCCTTTGATAATCCTCATCATCGATACCCTACGATTCTGATCGCCGGGAGCAACGGGAAAGGATCTGTGTGTGCCTACCTGACCCGCCTTCTGACTCTCCATGATTTTCGTGTGGGTCTGTTTACGTCTCCTCATCTCGTCAGACCAGAGGAGAGGATAAGGATAGGGGAGAACCTGATCACCGCTCGAACCTTCAGCAGAATTCTGACCGACTTGGAAAAGACAATCGAGACCCTGATCGACACCAGAGATTTGCTTTCTCCTCCCACGTACTTTGAACTGCTTACTTGTCTGGGATTGATTTACTTCGCCAAACAGGAGGTGGACATCGCTGTTTTAGAGGTCGGTATGGGAGGCAGGTTTGATGCCACCAACGTGACCAATCCTGCCGTAACGGCCGTGACCACGATTTCTGCAGAACACCAGATATTCTTGGGAGAGACCCTCGAACAGATCGCCTTCGAAAAAGCCGGAATCATAAAAGAAGGGATTCCGGTGGTGTGTGGTGTCAAGAAGAAGAACGCTTATTTGACCATAAAGGCTAGAGCCGATGAACTGGCGGCTCCGTTTCATGGTGTCTTCGACAGAAAGGGATCTTTTTCCGTTGAAAAGGAAAAAGATGGCTATTCTTTTCACTACACATCGGAAGAGGACATCTATGACTATACGCCGAGTCTTCCCGGGCGTCATCAAGGAGAGAATGCTGCCGTCGCGATCGTGGCCGCCGAAAAGCTCAGTCAACGATGGAGAAGGCTGGAGAGGAAAAAGATTGTACAAGGCGTGCAGAGCACACGGTGGGACGGCCGCCTCGAGGTTTTTTCCCGCCGCCCTCTTGTCCTCCTCGACGGCGCTCATAATGAAGAAGGAGCCCAGGCTGTTCGTGATTATGTCCGTCATTTCCATCCGACTCCCCTGATCCTCATCTTTGCGATGAGGAAAGATAAAAAGATCGAGAGCATCGCAGATATCCTTTTCCCGCTGGCCAAGACTGTCATCCTGACCCGATTTCCTTTCCACAAAGGCGCCTCTCCTGAGGAGATAAAGACACGGGTTAGTCGGTATGAGGGCCAAATTCTTCTTGAGCCCAATCCAAAAAAGGCTTTTAAGCTGGCCCTTCAGCAGGCCTCCCCTCATGATGCCATCCTGGTAACCGGATCTTTGTACCTCGTGGGTGAAATCAAGAAATTTTATGCTTAGAGAACGCCCCCTGTGCTTGCTTTTTTAGGGTGAAAATGTTAAATTTTTGCCTCATTTTGACCCCGATATAAAAAAGATGTTGGATATCGATTTAAGTTTGATCGTCGTCTTTATCATCGTCTGGATCTTGTTAGCCGTTCTGACCAGAGTTTTTTTCAATCCCCTGCGGAAGGTCATGAAATCGAGACAGGACCAGATGGACCAGAATAGAACAGCCGCCGAATCTGCTCTCGAGTCGTTCGAACAAGAATCAATCAGGGTGGAGGAACAGTTGCGGGAGGCCAAGGCTTTAGCTCAGACCCTCAGAGAGAAGCTTACAGAGGAGGGCCAAAAGCGGAGGGAAAAGCTGCTGGAAAAGACGAACACAGATTGCCGGAGTCAGGTTGAGGCGGCCCGGGATCAGTTGAATCGGCAGGTCGAAAACCTGAAGAAAGAGCTGGATGCCAAGAGTCAGAGCCTGGCCGAACAGATTGAGAAGAAACTGATAAGCTGATGGCTAGAAAACACGTTCTTATCCTGGTGTTCATCCTGCTCCTTTTCCTCCCGGCGCGGGCCGATGAAGAGCATGGCTCGAGTACGAAGGATTTTTTGGGGAAAACGCTCAATTTTGTCGTTCTCTTCGGTGCTTTAGCCTACCTTCTTCGAAAGCCACTCCTCGATTTTCTTGAAAGCCGGTCAACAAAAATACAGGAATCATTA
>CAYGBF010000140.1:0-3914 GCA_964348035.1 uncultured Eubacteriales bacterium
CCAAGAGGAGGGGAGTATTCTCGAAAGGTTCGGCGGCCTTTTTTTCGCCATCTCGGAAGAGTTCTTTCTCTTGACCATCTTCGACACTCATTATCCTGATCGACTTTACCGTCTCTTCTCCATCCTTGATTTCCAAAACATAGAGCATCAACAGGCCATCATCACTCAAACATGGATACCGGGCAACGTTATTTCCAGAGTAGGTAAGCCTCTTTATTTCGTTGTGGGAGATGACATCTTCAAGATCATCGGATGATAAAGGTAGACAAAAAACGATAACACTCGTAATAAATATGACACTTTTCCTGAGCATGCTTTCTATGCCTCCGTATTTAACCTGCATTCATAAAAAATGCCGATACCTTATGCAATTACAGCGATATCAGGATAACATCCTGATATCGCTGTAGACATACATTTCTATATTTGCTTGGAGTGCTTTTAATATTCATCGGCATTTTTTACCTTTACCTGCCTTCGCTCGTGAATACTCCAGCTTCATCATCCCTCCAGGATGGAAAGAGACTCATAGCTTTTCTACCCGAATCACCGTATCCTTTAGGGCATAACCTCCGCTGTCCGGGTCTGTCCGAGCTTCGATGAGTTCGTTGGGATTTACTCCGTTTCCGTCTTTTTCCCACCATATAAGGTTTGTATCCGGGTCTTTGCTTTTAAATCGCCGAGCCTTGGCCACGTTTCCGACGGCCGTATGACCAAAACCGTCAGCCAAAGCGACGGACTCGGGGTGAATCCGATTTGTCGTCAGCACTCGAGTGGTCAAACTCCCCACGGAGGATGTTACCCGGACCCAATCTGTGTTTTGAATCCTCAGTTTCTTAGCTGCCTCCTTATTCATCCAAAGAGGATTTTCATGGACTATCTCCCGGGCCCATTTACTGTTAGCGGTTCCATCGGCCCTGAGATTACCCTTAAACGTTGTCAGGATGAATTCTGCGTCCTGTTTTTTTCTGTGCCCAATGATGGATCGATACTCTGGCAGCGGGGAATGCGCCTCCTGTTTTAAGTCGTTTTTGAAGATCTTGACCGTTGGATCTCTTTTAGTGGAGGTGTTTTCTCTTCCCTCGCCATCGATCCACAGGCCCTTTCTTCTGAAGACTTCAACATCCCCAAGATTCGGGATTGAGGAGATAGTCTTCATCACGAAATCTTTGGTATCCTTGAAGGGAAGCATCCTTGACACACCTGATCCTATCCTCCGGGCCAATTCCAAACAGACATTTCCTATGTCCTTTGATTCCCCATTTGGTCGGAACGTTGGCTCGAGGAGCTTTCCCATATCAAAGGTTGGAGACCTTAAGGCTTTGGCTGTACTTATTAGGTTCACCACAGGCTGCCTCAGGTTAAGGACAGGAATATTATCCAGGGAGGGAGCGGAGTTTAATCCCCATCCCTCCAAATAGGTCGCAGCCGGGAGAACCACATCAGCCAGCATTCCTGTCTCAGTCAGATGGGTATCCATAACCACAAGAAACTGGACTGTTTTTTCGTCTTTGAGATACTTAGAGGTTGACCGACACTCAGGATCGTTATGAGCCGGGTTGGAAAAATAGGCAAGATATGTATCGATGCGGGATTGACCTTCCCACAATTCTTGGGTTCCATCCACGATGTTATCCGAATTGAAGCCGATGTCAGAGGTGATAGTTGATTCTGGTGGAAAATGGCTCGGGAAACGCGGGAAGAAAAGACCCCCTTTTTTCTCCAGGTTTCCGACAAGCCAGTTCAACAGGGAAATACACCTGACGTTTTGGGTCCCGTTCGCGTGCTCACTCGCGCCTCCTCCGAGGAGAGCCACTGAAGGCCTTCGGGTGGCAAACTCGACGGCTAACCGCTCGATCTCTTCTGCCTTGACACCACTCTCCTTTTCGGCCGCATCGCTTCCATACCGAGAAAGATGCTGTTTTATCTGCGACAGGGATGTGTTTGTTTTCCGGTCTATAAATTCTTTGTCTGCCAATCCCATATCCACGATGGTTTTAGCCATCGCTAAGGCGATGAGTCCATCCGTTCCTGCTTTAAGCGGAAACCAGGAATCGCTTTTGACCGCCGTCTTGGACATCCTGACGTCGAACGTGTAAAGCTTCGTCCCTTTTTCGACTCGAGCCTGGACGAGCCTTTGAGCCATCCCCAGGAATTGATCATGGTTGGCATACGGATTAGCACCAAAATTCAGTATTGTCCGACTCCGCCCCACATCTTCCAGAAGGAACGGAGAGCCGATCATAGACATCATGGCTTGATCACGATTAAGGTTCTTCAAGGCCGGCCTGTCGATCTTCCGAATCGATCCGACAGCTGTGATAAACCGTTCCAACAACGGATCATCCTTCCCCTTATCAATCACAAACCTGCCTGTCTTCTTGGACCTCATCAATCGCTTGATGCGCAAGCTCAAAATCGAATAGACCTCATCCCAAGTGATCATGGTCCATCGACCGCTCCCTCTGGGCCCCGATCTTTTCATCGGGTATAACAATCTTTCAGGATCGTTGACCAAGTTAATCCCGGCGACACCTTTGGCACATATGCCACCTCTATTGAGGGGATGGTTCGGATTCCCGATGAGCTGGACAAGCCGGTCTCCATCTAAAAAGGCAATGATCCCGCAGCCAGCAGGACACTGATCACACGTCGTCGGGACGGTTTGGAGTTTCTTGAGCGAGGTCCTCGACACTCCGACAGTATTTTTGTTCCAGGGCTCCCTCTGGACGGCCCCAGTATTCGTGGCCACTCCTGTAAGGCCCACCAAACCCATCTGGATGAATCGTCGTCTGGAGAACATTAATTTGGACATAATGTAAATCCTTCTACATCAAGGGAATGAACTCCCCAGCCAAGACCACAACATATCTCATGTAAAATATTCCGATGATCACGAGGGTGGAGGCTATGATCACCGTCGTCGTTGACCTGAATCTCGGAACGACAAGGAGGATGAACGGAACGATCTTTCCCAATACGTTTTCGATGACCAGGAACATCAGGCTAAATTTCCCGCTCAGGATGAGCTGAGCTGCGGCCTGAGCATCCGCATGAGAGATGGACAGGACAATAAGGTCGCAGGCAACAAGAAAGAGGTCGAAAACGATCATCCAGGCTAACAATCTGCCCAGGCTGAACATCAACTCTTGCCCGACTTTCTTTTCTTTGGAAAAGAAACGATCCCGCACAATACAGACTAGAATCATAAGAGCAATGCCTGAAACGATAGCCGAAGCGAGAAACAGAATAGGCATCAGAGCCGTATTCCAGAGCGCTCTCGCTTTGCCAAAAGCCAGGATGAATCCCGTGTAGCCATGAACCAATATGGCGAGGGGAATGCCGATAAACCCAAAAATCCGAGTGGGCTTCATCCTTTCTTTAAACATAAAATAACCGTAGATAATACAATTTATCGGGTACAAAACCAGGAGAAAAGAGCCCCAAGTGATCGGAGACTCGAAATTGAGATAAACGAAAAGATGCCAGGCCCGATGCGGCATCCCGATATGGATGAGGAGGAAGAACGGAGCCAGGATGAGCAGACCCGTAGCCAAGACGACGCCAATCTTACCAAGAGGTTTGTACTGGTTAAGACCAAATCCATAGGCGAGTGTCGATAGGATAAAGGATCCAGCGCTCAAACCAGTCAGGTAGAAATAGATGGCGATGTTGAGGCCGAAGGCTTCCTGATGGACGATGTTGTACAGAACCTGAGTATCCACGATTCACCTCAAAAGCCAGATCATCTCAACCAACCATAAATCTTCAAGATTATCCATGACATCTATTAAAAAAATGACCGTTCACTCTTTATCTTCTCTCATCTTTTTTTTGTTTGGCTTCTACGGCGTCGATATCCAAAGCGATATAAAACGTGTGGGGATCGGTTCCGATCTCAGGCTTGATAACCT
>CAYGBF010000141.1:0-4462 GCA_964348035.1 uncultured Eubacteriales bacterium
CAGTTTTTTGGCAATCTTTTCGGGCTCGGCCTCGATCACATGACCATGAACCCCATCTTGGACGAGCTCGGCGGGGCCTCCGCTGTCTTTGGTCGTCACCACGGCCTTCCTCGAAGCAAAGGCTTCCGCCGTGACTAAACCATAATCTTCCCGGAGGGGGGCAAAAAAAACGGCCAAGCACCGGGCGTAGTGATCGATGATGCTTCCTTCGTCTGCAGCTCCCAAGAGTATGACTCTTCTGTCAAGCTTGTGGCTTCGGATTTGATCGGAAAGGAATTCTGCTTCCGGTCCCTCTCCGATGATCACAGCTTTGAGCTCTTTATTCTTGACGTAGCGAAACGCGTCGACCAGCAGATCCAATCTTTTTAGTTTTTGCAGTCTCGATACGGAGAATATGAAGTTCTGGTAGGATTCAGTCCTGTACTCGCGGTGAGGCGGAGGGGGATAGAGTACCTCTGAGGAAATATTTCCCCATCTTCTGAGCCTATCCTGTACGGTTTTAGACTGAGCGAACACTTTAGTAACGTTACGTTTAAGAAGATGGGTATCAAGAGCCCGAATCAGGGCTCTTCTCAAGCTCTCCTTGATCCTTGCCCTCGGAGAGAGCCGTGAACAAAGATATTCCCACAGATCATAATATTCTCTTAACCTGTGGTTGAGCCAGCAGACATGACGAGGATGCCGGACAGCAAAGCTGGGGAAGCGGAAGGAGATGACTTGATCGATTGTCCGGCCCAAGCCATCCATCCCAAGGTCTGTCAGCCGGGTGGCCAGATAAGCACGGAACTGGTAGCCAAACCTGTTCTGAGGGGTCAGGACCAGGTCTGCCTCATACCCGTTCTCTTGGAGAGCGCGGACGGTGCTTCGAGCGATGATGAGATGTCCGCCTTGGACGAACGGAACGTCCGAAGTGACGACCGCGATCCTCTTTCTCTCGTGCATAGGTCGTTTTTATTTTATTTTTTATTCTAAAATATGCAAATCATTCTTGAAAAAACATAAAAGGCAATCTGACCACTCAGGTTCCCTAAAGACAGAAGAATAAGACAAGGCGAGGCAAGATCGCAGTTTCCGATGGCCTCTCTCGACCATCGGATGGCCTCTGGGCAGATGAGGGGCTCTACCTAGATCGGAAGAGAAGGCCGATTTCTCCAAGAATTAGAGATCTATTAGAGAGAGACATAGTCTCAGGAAGGATGTTGAGCGTTTAATGAATTCGAAAGGATAAGAACTCGCGGCTCTTCTTACCTTAAAGTCTCGATGGCTTTTTCATTGTTGTTCGTTTTCAAGACCAGAAGAGCCTTTCCTGTTCCTGCTGATGTTCCGTAGCAGTATTCGATATCGACGACCGCGTTTCCGAGGAGGGCCCCGATTTCGGCTCCTGCCCCTATTCGATCATCTATGTTGACGACGACGACTTTGTTGGTTTTCACATTATACTTCAGAGCTTTCAATGCTTTTTCCGCTTTTTTGTGATCAGAAGTGATGAGTAGGAACGTTCCTCGCTTTTTTTCTGAAAAAGCTGAGAGAGCTTTAAGGTTGACTCCAGCGTTAGCCAGCGTCCCGAGGACCCGTCCCATGATTCCCGGCTCGTTCGGTGTGGTCACGACAAGTTCAATGTCAGCCCAAACATTATGCACTGTTTCCTCCTTTGACAGACAGGAATTATACCAGAACCTTCTTGTTAAAGACAGATAAAAAACGAAAAATTTGCGCTTTTTGGCTCGATGCTTATAATAGCAAGGTTATTCCTGGAGATGACAATCAGAAAACAACACAAAGTGGCCATCATCGACAACTCGATAGACTCCTCTGTCTATGATCCTATCAGGCATTGGACCTCATACCTTCAGGTCCAATGGAAGGCTTTCGAGGCCAAAAAACACTGTTTTCCGAACTTGAACAAGGATTATTCACACATCATTCTGACCGGCTCTGAAACCTCCATCCTGGAAAGAGAGAAGTGGGTGAGTGAAGAAGCCGAGTTGGTGGTAGAAGCCGTGAAAAGAGGCATTCCCATCCTGGGCAGCTGTTATGGCCATCAACTCCTCGCTTTTGCTCTTGGCAGCCCGTCTTGGGTGGGAAAAAGTCCGCATCCCGAAGTCGGATGGATTTCCATTCAGATCAAAAAAAAGGATGATCTCCTCGGAAATCAAGAAACAGCTTTTACCTTTTCCAGCCACTTTGATGAAGTCGTCTATTTGGATGAGTGTTATGAGGTCCTGGCCTCCACTGCCAACTGCCCGATTCAAGCCTTCCGGATGAAGGGCAGACCGGTGTGGGGACTCCAAATGCATCCAGAGATGAATATTAAAGAAGCGACTCTCTACATCAAAAATTCCATTTCTCTCGGACTCGAAAAGCAGATTTATTACGAAAAAGCACTCGAACATCCGCCTCAAGACTCTGGTCTTATCGTTCGTATCGTTGATAATTTTCTAACTTCGCACCCGAGCCTTTAGCAGTCCTCAAATCTCCCATCCATCTGCTCGTTAAGTCTTTTTTTTCTTGACAAAACCGGTCATTTATATTTAAGTATTTTATATCCTAAGCATAATGATCACATCTTTCTTATGAAAAGGAGGCTGGTATGAAAAGTAAAAAATTCATCCTTCTCGTCATCGGTGTTCTCATTCTCTTTTCATTGATGTCCTACGCTGAAACGAAAAAACTCGAGAGAATCGGCCGCTACACTCTCGTCCGTATCAAGGGAGAAATCCCGACCGCAGAGGTCATGAAAACCGTCCTCGATAAATACACAGGAGACATCAAGTACGGATTCGACATGGCTGGCTATGGTGATCTGTTTTTACCTTTCATCGATCAGATAAAAGCCGCATCTTTCGAAGAGAAAGAGCTGGCCGTAGGGGATAAGATGATCTGGATGCTCTTCCGTTCCCACGGAAAAGTGAAAGTCGTCGAAGACCTCGAATGGGCTGGCAAAGAACCTTTACCGGTTTTTTCGTTTATGGTCAAGAAAGGCTACAAGCATTATGAGTTCATCATGCCCAAACCGTGTGGGAACATCGCCTTACGCCGAGTGGAGGAGATTATCCCAGAGGCCGTTTGTGATATCAAGGTGGAACCAGCCAAGGTCAACATCAACGACCCTGTGTCTGTAGACATGAGTGGCTCTCAACATGCCCAGTCCATGGAAGTTGAGGTTGTTGACCCGGAGGGGACGAAAATCACGACCCATACTTTCACTCCTGATATCCCTAGATGGCAAACCAAGTTTGATAAACCCGGAGAATACACCTTCATAGGAAAAGCGGTCAATCCCGAAGGAAAGCCTTCGCAGAATCCGTGCCAAGCCAAAACCTATGTCAATGCTCCTCCGGTGGCAAAACTCTGGACCTCCTGCGATCCCTGTAAAAACTATGTCGGCCGTCCCGTCATCATCGATGCATCCGAATCCACAGATTCGGATGGAGAAGTCGTCAAGGCTGACTTTGAGATCAGAGATCAACAGGGTAATGTTATCGACACTTACTCAGACTCAGAGAAGCCCTTCACCTGGGAAAAGATTTTTGATGCCCCCGGTGTTTATACTATTACGGCCGTCGTGACAGATGATTTCGGCGCTGTCTCCGACCCGGTTTCGATCGAACTCGAAGTAACCCAGAAGAGGTTGTTCATCCTGGGAGAAGTCGGTCCCTTCTTTGCCCGAGGGTCCCACGGCACCTATGTCGCTGCCCGTTTGGGATTACTCTACCAGCTCGTGCCCGATAAACTGTCCTTCGTTCTCTCTGGAGGACCAGGATTGGCTCTTAAAGACGAACCCTGGAAATCCATCTTCATGGCCGAGGGACTACTTACCTACCACACCGCACCGGCTTTCTTCGGAGCAGGATTGGGTTTTACCACCAAAGTCAAGGAATACAGGGAATCAGATTTCGAGCTCCTCGGACAAGCAGGTGTCGATATTTTCAAGACGTTCACCCTCGCGGGATCTCTATTCTCCGAACTCAGGATTCCGGTCGGATCAGGACGCAGTTTTTCCGACCATCACAAATTTATGTTCGGGTTTAGAATCCTTTTCTAAGAAGTCCTTAGATTCGAAGTAGTTTTCAAGAGGCCAGGGAGTTCAGGTGGCCTTTTTCCAAAACTGTGTGTCCTGCCCCCCCAGAATTTGAGATTAGGATTGGTTCAAGATAGGACTGGTTTAAAAGATGAAGATTGCCCTGATCGGGGCTGATGGCCAACTCGGCTCCGATTTGATGAAAACTCTCGACAGAAGTAAGGTAATACCTTTGTATTATCCCGAATTTGATGTGACTCGGCCAGACAAGGCTAGGGACACACTCATCAGCACACAACCCAATATTGTCATCAATACCTCCGCCTACCATCGTGTCGACGAGTGCGAGGATCACCCGCAAGAATCCTTCCGGGTCAACGCCACTGCCGTCCGGGACCTCGCCTTGGTCTGCCGCGAGTTCGACTGGACGCTTGTCCATTT
>CAYGBF010000142.1:0-25741 GCA_964348035.1 uncultured Eubacteriales bacterium
ATCCTGGACATGGAGAGATAGAGTGGCCCATGCCTTTAGGGGAAAGAAGCGATGGTATACACCAGAAGTCGAAAAAATACACAATAATTTGAAGGCGGCTCTGGATGAGGGAGCAGTTATCATCTTCGCGCACTGCGGGCTTCCATATTTTCTGCCCCGTTGGCTTGACAGAATTTTTGAGCATTCGGAGTTTGATACTGTCCGCGATTACTTGAATAAAACAGCAAATAACGAATTTATTGGCAAGTGTTTTACAGATGTTTCTGCCGTTTGTACGCCATTCAGACGGGGATATTTTTCCGATATCAGCAATCTCCCCCCTGATTTATTGCTCTTTGGAAGCGATTTTCCCACACCTGTCTTTGAGCTGGCTGCCGGCCCTGAGGAGTTCTGGGCTGATTTTAAAGCCGTCCTAGATGGAGACTTCGATCGAATCATTATTCCCCAGAAAAATCTCCTGGATGTCAATCGTGATGTGCTCCAGCATTTTTTTCCAAATCATCCGATGTTTGGAAACTTCAGCCAGTTGATGTGAAAAAATTTCTTCCTTTGTTTGACATAAATACCTCCAATAACTATATTAACTGGGGTGTAGTGTGTGATGCGCAAAAGGGAGAATAACCCTGATCCTTAAATCGAAATCAATCAAATCTCCTATGATAGGCTCATTTAAACAGCGGCGTTGAGGGCCGATTCACTGCTTCATAAATAAATCGAGGAGACGTTGAATTAGACAATACATATATTATTGGTCATCGGAGCAGATGCCTCAAATGGAAATAATGAAGTTTTTTTATTTTCATATTGAAAAGGAGGATATGTTATGAACAATCAAATCAACAAAGGAGGAAAACGCCCAACAGGATTGCCAGCAATATTGAGTAAGGCAGGAGTAATACTTATAGGCATCTATCTCATATTTTTAGCGTTCTTTCTGGTTTATCTTTTTGTTAATTTTTGGCCTGTGGAGAATGCCACTCAGATTACCGATCGAGTGAATCCGACTGAAACAGAACAAGCGGCGGGCGGAGAACAGACTGGAGAATCACAGGATCAATCAAAGACACCTTCCCCTCCTTCAAATCAAGAAGCACAAGAGGATATGACAGTCCCCACTGATCAGGACCAGGAAGAAAAAAATCATTGGAAAAAAGAAGTGCGTATTTTATGGCTTATATTCGAAGTTTCCTATGAGATCAGGCTCATCATCCTTGTCTTGTTGGCTGGGGCTCTTGGGAGCTATGTTCATGTGGTCTCGTCTTACATGGATTATGTAGGAAATAAGAAATTTGTCGGGAGCTGGACGTGGTGGTATTTTCTCCGTCCGCTTAGCGGGTCGGTGTTAGCCCTTATTTTTTACTTTATTGTTCGCGGGGGACTTTTTTCGACTCAGATTCAAGGATCTGAATTAAGTCGATTCGGTATAGCGGGACTGGCCGGATTAGTTGGTTTGTTTTCAAATCAGGCCATCGATAAACTCAGTGAAATATTTGACATTGTCTTTAGCACGAAAGAGAAAGTAAAACGGGAAGATTCGTTGGGCAAGAAAGAAGAGTAAGAATCTGAAAGAGAATCTGATAAGGGGCTGAAAGAAGATCAGACCAGAAGAAGGATTCAATTCGGAATTGAGATCGAGTCTGTTAGAAGATTTTTCCGATAAGCTGGAGTTGACAGGCGTTCTCCCCGATCAAATTCTAAAACTGACAGACACAATTTACACATAGTAGAGCGCAATCGCAGCTTTTTTACGGAGTGGGATTCGATGTTTGAAAAGGGGAAGATGGAATGAGGACATCCAAGGCAAAATTTCTTGCTCTCATTCTGGCCTTAGCCTCACTCATTGGCACAGCCACTGCTCAGCTCACCTCTTTGCCCGTCTTCTTCTCGCCCAAACAAAATTCCCTGCTCAATACCCTCGTCATCCGTGGAGATTTCGGCTTTTTCAATCATGATGTTGGTGATTTTAAAGGATTCGCGGGTAGCGCCGTGTGGAATCCAGGGCGGTTCAGCCTTATGGGGGGCGTCGGTGCTTTGTTATCGAATGACCATCAGGCACAAGATGGATTAACTGCCGGTGCTGCGTTGGGCTATGACCTCAAGCCTCCGACATCATTTCCCTGGAAGCCCATCATACAGCTCAAGGGAGCTATCGGGTACACCAAAATCAGCGAAGTTAAACAGTGGAATATCCCGGTTGCGCTTGGCTTGGCGGTGATTCTGCCGCCGCCGCAGAGCAACATAACACTATGGGCGGCCCCCAGACTGCACTTTCGCAGCGGAGATACACTAGAACCTTTGGGTGGCGCTGAAATCGATGATATCGGGTTCGGGATATCGGCAGGGCTCGCTTTGACCTCGATCTATGGGCCGGGCCTTCATGTCGAGCTTGAGTGGCTGAGAATCGACGGACAGAGTGAGTACCTCATCTCTGCCGGGCTGCATTGGAATTTTATTCTATCCTATTGATTGACCTGGATAAATCACGCGCCGAGATGGCCGCAGTGGAAAGACTTGTCCCCTAAAGGGAAATCGACCAGGTTATTCAACTTTATAAGTCACAAGGAGGAACTCGATGCCGAAAAAACAAAATGCCTACGGCACACCCAATCTGAAGAAATCAGCCAAGATGCCTAGAATAACGACAAACCCCAAGGTTAAGGATGTAGAGGCGGAATTCATGCGGATTTTGAGGCAGGGCGCTAATCTTGCTGCCCATGATGGCGATCTTTTCGTGAAAAAACGCAGACTCCGCTACACACATGTCAACGCCGCAGGCGTCAACGAAGCCAGAAACCATTTCCAGGGAATGCAGCGGCTCCGAAAGGGAAAATTCATGGTGATTTCAGGAGGGGATGTGACCGAGCCTGTTTCCCATCTTTTCGTCATCCGGATGGGCTCGCGGAAAGCCAAAGGAGCCTGGGGCTCCAACCTATCCCAATCACTCCATCCTCCTCAGAACGATAAGATTGTCAAGACGATTCCCCTTGATAAGGATCGCTGGCACGCAGGCGGGATCAGTCGCTCGGGAGACTTGCTGGCTGTTCCCTTGGAGAATAAAAAGAAAAAGAAATCAAAGATTATTTTTCTCGATGTGAACGATCCGGTGAATCCGTTACTCCTGGACTGTGAAATCGACCGTCAGAATATGATTAAAGCCGGCGCTGTTGCCTTTGGAAAGCTTTCGAACGGCAAATTCCTCTGTGCTGTCTGGCGTGAAGTCAAGAAAAAGCCGAAGGGACGATTGGATTTTTATGTTTCCAAGTCGGAGGATATCATCCAGGGCTTTGAAGAAAAAACGGTCACCTGGAACTACGGCAGTCTCAAATCAAAATCAAAGCGCGATCCCAGCTACCAGAACATCAACTTTATCGAACCGGATGAGCCAGACGATACTCCCAGCATGACTAGATTATATATGGTTGCCACAGAAAACACGGCTGCCGCAGCTCCGATACAGAACGGGAAAGACCTGGCTGACCTTTATGAAGTTCTGGTCCCCGATGATATCATCATCTCTCCGGGAAAAATTCCTGAGCTTCATAGAATCAAATCGAGACAGTTTTCCTGCGAGAGGGAATACGGTAACCTGGATGCAGCTGGAGGAATCTACATCGGGGGTGACAGCCTCATCCATCTCTACACCGGTTTTCACTGGCGGGTTTTGGAGACGGTCAGGTTTGTCGAATTCAGCAGTGTTCCAGCCAACAGCAGCCCTTAAAAAAACCTCAATATCCAGATGGCCTGTGGAGGCCGGTAAGAAAGCTGAAAACATCACTCTCCTCAGTAAAAAAATACCTTGGTTATTTGACATAATATGTTTCCTTTGCTATAGCTTGAATGCCTTGAGACACACCTAAAGAAAAGAAGACCTGAAGAGCAAAACTTCTGTGAGGGGAGGCAGTCGATGATTGATGTGGCTATCATCTCGGGAACTGGATTCTACGCATTTTCGGGACTCGAACAAGGAAAAGACATCGAGGTCTCCACGAAATACGGAGAAGCCTTAGTCAGAAGAGGAGTGTTCGATAATCTTGAGCTCGCCCACATCTCTCGCCATGGTGAAGGGCACACGAAACTTCCCAACATGATCAATCATCGGGCTAATCTTCTGGCTCTCAAAGAATTAGACACCCAGGCGGTCGTGGGGACGACGGTGTGCGGAGTTTTAAATCCTTCCCTTCCTCTTGCCAAGCTTGCTGTTTTTGAAGATCTGTATTTCCCGGAGAACAGACTGCCGAACGGGGAGATCTGTACCGTGTACGATGAGGAAGGGCACAGATTAAGAGGGCATTATATCTTTGACAGGCCGTTTTCGGGTGAATTGAGGTCACAGCTGATCGCAGCCGTCGAGAATCCTCTCACCGATGCTGTTTACGCTCATGCGAACGGACCTCGCTTCAATTCCCAGCCCGAAATAAAAATGCTTCAAGAATTTGCGACCTTTGTCAGTCAAACGGC
The DNA here is from genome assembly GCA_964348035.1 of uncultured Eubacteriales bacterium. GTDB lineage: Bacteria > Acidobacteriota > Aminicenantia > Aminicenantales > Aminicenantaceae > CAYFXE01. Next base: position 4,459 of record CAYGBF010000142.1, read on the forward strand.
AGGACCGGAAGCGGTTCTGGCTGGGGAATTGGAGATTCCGTATGCTCTTCTTGGTTTTGGAGTGGATTATGCCAACGGAGTCAGCGAAAAACCGACTCCCGTCGAGGTCCTTGCCCAGAACCTAAAAAAGAGCAAAACAGCTTTCCTGGAGGTCCTCACTAAGTTCCTCAGGAACTTCGCCAGGCCGCGTTTTGAGGGATTCATCTACCGGTTTGAATCAGAGTGAAGTTGAATAAAGTGGTTCTTACATATATACTATATAATTAGTAAGAATTGCTCCCTAATCCCGTATTCTCATAGTAATTTTAGGATAGAGAAGGCTTTATAAGAATGAAGATTTACATTGCCTCAGACCATGCAGGTCAGAGGGTCAAAGAAATGATAAAAAAGTATTTGCAGAAAAAGAAGATCGATTTTGAGGATTTGGGGACCTATTCGACCGCAGCTGTCGATTATCCGGATTTTGCCATCAAAGTCGGGCGGAGGGTGGCCCGGAACAAGAACCATAGAGGGATTTTGATCTGCGGCACGGGAACCGGTATGGTCATTGCCGCCAATAAGGTCAAAGGCATAAGGGCTGTGGCGGCTTATGACGCCTACTCGGCCAGGATGTCCAGGGTGGATAACGATACCAACGTCCTGGGTTTAAGAGGACGGTTTTTTCCGTTTACCAAGATCCAGAAGATAATCTCCGTCTGGCTGGAAACTCCGTTCAGCGGAGAGCAAAGACATAAACGACGCCTCAAGAAAATCTCTGCTTACGAAAGGAAAACATGAACAAAATCATCGTCCCGGCCGTGATAGCCAAGACACAACAGGAATTGGACGACATCCTAACTAAGATCGGAACCCGTGCTTCTCTTCTTCAGCTCGATGTGATGGATGGCAAATTCGTGCCCAACCATTCCCTCGATTTTGACTTCGAGGTGCCAGCCGAGAAGTACACATTTGAGGCCCATCTGATGATCGAAGACCCAGGTGAGTGGATCGACCGGCATCACAAGAAGGTCGAGACGATCATCGTCCACATCGAAGCAACGTCGAATCCTCGAAAATTCATTGAATCCATCAAAAGCAGACAGAAGAAAGCGGCCTTTGCCTTGAATCCAGAGACAGAGATCGACTCCATCCGGGACTATCTTCCCGAGCTCGACCAGGTATTGGTCATGACCGTACACCCGGGATTTTACGGAAGTCCTTTCCTGCCCGAGATGATGGAAAAAATCAGGACCCTACGAGACTCAAGACCAGATCTGGACATAGAAGTCGATGGCGGTATCAAGCCGGATACGATCGAGATGGTCGATGAGGCTGGTGCGAACATGTTTGTCTCCGGATCCTATCTGATCCGTTCTGACGACATCCAAGAAAGGATAAACACCTTGAGGGATAAGTTAAAGGCTTGACTTTTCCTGGAAGCATGTTGGGTGGGGAACATGAGGAATATTTAAAGATGGGTGAAAAGACCGATGACATTTTAACCATGGGCGTCGACTTGGGGGGGACCAAAGTTGAAACCGCTCTGGTCGATGTCTCCGGGAACATCCTGAGCTCCCACCGTCATCAGACCCAACCGGAGAGGGGAGTCGGTAAGATCATCGATGATATCGTCTCCGGCGTGAACATCTGTCTCGATCGGAGCAGTCGAGAGGCCAAAGCCGTGGGAGTCGGGATTGCCGCTCAGGTGGATCGGTCTGGAGTTGTCCGTTCATCTCCCAACCTCGAATGGAGCAATGTCCCTCTGCGAGGCCGGCTCGAGAAAGTTTTAAAAGTTCCTGTTTACATCACCAACGATGTGCGGGCTGCCTCCTGGGGTGAATGGCACTATGGGGCTGGGAAGGGAGCGGATGACCTGATCGTCGTCTTTGTCGGCACGGGGATCGGTGGTGGTGTTGTCAGCGGTGGTCGTATGCTAGAGGGGTGCCGCAACACGGCCGGAGAAATCGGCCATTCCACCCTCATCGTCGACGGCCGGGACTGCCATTGCCCTAATCGTGGTTGTTTGGAGGCTTACGCGGGAGGATGGGCCATCGCCGAACGAGCCCAAGAAGCCGTCCAGGATGATCCTGAGGCTGGGAAGGGGTTGGTTTCTTTAGCTGGGGATGTCGAGAAAATAACGGCGGCCGTTGTCAGCCAGGCTTTCCATGAAGGTGATCCCCTGGCTTTCCAACTGGTTAGAGAGACAACGCATTACCTCGGAGCAGGTCTGGTGAGCATGGTGAATGCGTTTAATCCCTGTCTGTTGATTCTGGGCGGCGGAGTTGTCGATGGCCTTCCCGAGCTGATCGAGGGGGTGGAGACGATCGTGAAAAAAAGAGCCCTGAGAACGGCCTCGGAAAAACTTAAGATAAAAAGGGCCAGCCTTGGTGATAAAGCCGGGATTATCGGTGCCGCAGCCTTGGCCAGACAGATGATCGAGTAAATTAGAGAAAAGCGTCAAGAGGAGAAATAAATGTCTCCTTATACTGATGAATAAGAAATCTCAACATAAAAAGGATTGAGCGAATGAACTCCCTCAAAGCCTTACAAGAACAAAGACAATCGTTCTGGTTGGATTACATCCGGCACAGTTTGATCACCGGAGGAGAGCTGGAGCGTTTGGTCAAGGAAGACGGGTTGCGGGGCGTGACCAGCAATCCCACCATCTTCCAGAAAGCCATCGCCGGAAGCGCGGATTATGATCAGACTCTCAGGAATATCATCCAAGCTGATATCCATGCGGAACCTCGGGACCTGTACGAGAGATTAGCTCTCGAGGATATCCGGATGGCCTCTGATATCTTACACGAAATCTATGACGACACAGGCGGTGCCGACGGTTTTGTCTGTTTAGAGCTGTCACCCGACCTTGCTCACGAGACACAGGAAAGCATCACAGAGGCCCGACGCCTGTGGAAGGAGCTGGACCGTCCCAACCTCATGATCAAAGTACCGGCCACACCAGAGGGAGTTCCGGTTATCGAGACTCTGATCGCAGAAGGGATCAACGTCAACGTCACCCTGATGTTCTCTCTCGCCCACTACGAGGCAGTGGCGCACGCTTACCTGAGAGGATTGGAGAGGTGTCTATCACCCCAGAAAGTTGCCTCTGTGGCTTCGTTCTTTATCAGTCGTGTAGACAGGGCCGTGGATAAAACCCTTGAAGAGCTGGGGACAGAGCAGGCCTTGAACCTGCGCGGACAGACCGCTGTCGCCAACGCCAAACTGGCGTACAGGCGTTTCAGACAAATCTTCAGCGGAGATCGCTGGGAACGCCTCGAGGAAAAAGGGGCCAGAGTCCAGCGTCCTTTGTGGGCCAGCACTGGAACGAAAAACCCGGCCTACTCCGATGTGATGTACGTGGAAGAGCTTATCGGACCGGAGACGGTCAACACTATGTCACCGGCGACTCTCAACGCTTTTCGGGACCATGGACAGGTCCAACCCTCACTCGAGAGGGGGATGGAGGAAGCGGAGGCTTTACTCAGTAAACTTAGGTCTATGGGAATTGATTTAGATAAAATTTCTGAACAGCTCCAGAAAGATGGCGTGATAGCTTTTGCGGAGTCTTTTGACTCCCTGATAGAGACTCTGAAAGGAAAGCGCCAGACACTCATCCGCGGTTTTAAGCAAACCCAGTTGCTTGCTTTAGGAGATGATTTGTCGAAGGTCGAGAACCGGTTGAAAACCTGGAAGAAACAACATTTTTCACGTCGGCTCTGGGCGAAGGATCATACCCTCTGGTTTGCCGACCCAAAGCCTGAGATCTCTGACCGTTTGGGCTGGTTGGTGCTTCCCGAAGTGATGCATGAGAGGCTGGATGATTTTGTTTCCTTTGCCGATCAGATCAAACGGGAAGGCAAAACTCACGTCGTGCTTCTGGGAATGGGCGGCTCGAGCTTAGCCCCAGAGGTCTTCCAAAAGACATTCAGAAATGCATCCGGTTATCCCGAACTTCTCGTCCTCGACAGCACCCATCCGGAGGCTGTCCGTACCGTTGAAGAAAAAATCAGATTAAATCAGACACTTTTTCTCGTCTCCAGCAAGTCCGGAACGACTCTCGAAACCCTGTCCCTTTTCCGTTATTTCTGGAACCGGGTGGACGCAAAGACGGAAGCCGCTGGGGATCATTTCGTGGCCATCACAGATTCGGAATCTCCTCTCCAGAAGTTGGCTGAGGAGAGGAATTTCCGGAGGGTCTTCCGAGCCGCTTCTGACGTGGGCGGGCGTTATTCGGCGTTCACGGATTTTGGCCTTGTGCCCGGAGCTTTGATCGGATTGGATGTCCACCGGCTGCTCGACAGAGGGTGGATGGCTGTTGAGAACAACGCTTTCTGTGTTCCTGAGGAGGAAGCATCCGGACTCATCTTGGGAGCGACGCTGGGAGAGCTGGCGCAAAAAAGAGATAAGCTGACGTTTTTGACCTCGACGTCCCTACGGAAGTTTCCGGATTGGATAGAACAGCTCATCGCCGAGAGCACGGGTAAAGACGGTACGGGAATCCTTCCGGTTGTCGATGAGCCTCCAATCTCCCCAGATTTTTACGGCCGAGATCGGTTTTTTGTCTGTCTTGCCGTCGAAGAGGACGATACAAAAGACCTCGAGGAACAGTCATCAGTGCTCGAAAAGTCTGGTCATCCTACAGTGCGGATTCTTCTGAAAGAGAAACTCGATCTCGGAAATGAAATCTTCCGGTGGGAGATGGCCGTAGCCTCGGCTGGGGCTGTCCTGGGAATCCATCCCTTCAACCAACCGGACGTCCAGCTGGCCAAGGATTTTGCCCGGGAAGTGATGGAGAGGAAGGAAGAGGTCAGGAAAGAGACAGAAAGTCCTGAAGATGCTCTATCCATAGAGGAACCCGAGAAGTTGGGAAAGGCTTTAAGAGCATGGATCGATCAGACCCATCACCAGGATTACATCGCTCTTCAGGCCTATCTGCCTTCCTCATCTAAGATGACAGCAGCCCTCCAGGATCTGAGGTCGGAGCTTTTGCGCCAGACAATGTGCGCCACCACCTTGGGATATGGGCCGCGCTTCCTGCATTCAACGGGCCAGCTGCATAAAGGAGGGCCGAATAGGGGACTGTTCTTGCAGATTCTGGATGAGCCCAGCGCCGATGTGTCCATACCGGAAACAGATTACTCTTTTGGAACTTTGATCAGAGCCCAGGCGCTCGGGGATTACAAGGCCCTGCAAAAAAAAGGCCGGAGGGTCATCAGAGTGAACCTGGGAAAAGACGCTCTCAGCGGTTTGGATCAGATCGCAAGGTTGACCAAGGCCCTTCCTTGAATGAGGGAGAACTAAAGAGAGTGATTTCGATGTCATTCATATGTCATCAGCTTGAGGAGGATTAAAAATGGAACTAGCGATTGTCGGACTCGGCCGCATGGGCGGCAAAATGGCTGAACGTCTGATCAAGGGGGGGCATAGAATCATCGGTTATGCCAGGCATAAGGAAAGCGTAGAGAGGTCCGTCGAGAAGGGGCTCGTCGGATCCTATTCTCTGGAAGAGATGATCTCCTATCTGTCCCAGCCCAGGGCGGTCTGGCTGATGATTCCGGCTGGAGATCCTGTCGACCAGGCTCTCGAGGCCCTAATTCCTCTGTTGGACAGAGGGGATATTGTGATCGACGGCGGGAACTCCTACTATAAAGATACCCTCCGCCGGGCCGGTATGATGAGGGAAAAAGGACTTCACTATGTCGATGTCGGGACGAGCGGAGGCATCTGGGGATTGACCGAAGGGTACAGCCTGATGATCGGAGGGGAAAAAGAGGTTGTCGATCGTCTTTGTCCCCTGTTCGAGATTCTGGCTCCGGCTCCGGATAAGGGATGGGGACATGTCGGGCCCAGTGGAGCCGGACACTTTGTCAAGATGATTCACAACGGCATCGAATACGGACTGATGCAGGCTTATGCCGAGGGATTCGCGATCATGAAAAGAAAAGAAGAATTCAACCTGGACCTCGGACAAGTCGCAGAAATCTGGCGGTACGGAAGCGTGGTTCGCTCTTGGCTGCTTGACCTGGCTGCGGAAGCCCTGAAAGAGGATGCTGAACTCGAGGATATCCAGCCCTTTGTGGCCGACTCGGGAGAAGGGCGGTGGACCGTCAAAGAAGCGATGGAACAAGACCTGATGGCCCCGGTCATTACTCTGTCGCTTCTCCAGCGGTTTCGCTCCCGAGAGAAAGAGGATTTTTCGGATAAGCTGTTAGCGGTTCTCCGGGATAGATTCGGCGCCCACGGAGTCAAGGGAAAGAAAAAAAAATGATATCTTCTCCTGTTGAGCGGCATCTTTTTGTGATCTTGGGGGGGACAGGAAGCCTGAGCACCCTTAAGCTTTTACCAGCCTTGTATTCCCTCACCTCTCAAAACGGGCTCAAAGACCGCTGTTATGTGTTGGGTGTCGGGACCAAAGACATCGGTGATAAAGGCTTTCGGAGTGTCGCTCAAAAGGCGTTGGCAAAGGTCGGTTTTTCTCCCTCCCAGATGAGCGATTGGTGTGATTCCTGCCTTTTTTATCAAACATTAGGGGATACTGCCGAATCATACACCGATCTTTTCGAACGCATCAGGGGGTTAGAAAAAACACTCCAGCTTCCGGGAAACCGTGTTTTTTACCTCGCTCTTCCTCCCTCCGTCTTCCCGGCAGCCCTCGAAGGGATCGGAGAAAAAGTGACAGCGCAAGGACCAGGCTGGACACGAATCGTGGTCGAAAAACCGTTCGGGCACGACCTGTCTTCGGCTCGCCGATTAAACCAGCTGGTTCACCGCTATTTCTCCGAGGATCAGATTTACCGGATCGATCATTATCTGGGGAAAGAGACCGTCCAGAACCTGCTGATTTTTCGGTTTGCCAACACCATTTTTGAATCTTTATGGAATCGAGATCGGGTGGAGAGTGTGGAGATCACTGTCGCTGAGAATATCGGGATCGAGGAGCGGGCTCGGTATTATGATCAAGCGGGAGCTCTACGCGACATCGTCCAGAATCATGTGGCTCAGCTTGTCTCCTTGGTTGCTATGGAAGTGCCAGCTGTTTTTGCTCCTGAAAAGATTCGCGATGAGAAAATCAAGGCCTTACAGTCCATAGCCCCTATCCGTCCGGAGGATGTGGTCTATGGGCAGTATAAAGAGGGAAAGATAGACGGAAACCAAGTTCCAGGATATCTGGAGGAACAAGGTGTTGATTCAAAATCGAAAACAGAGACCTTTGTCGCGATGCGATTGGAAGTGGACAGCTGGCGGTGGCAGGGTGTTCCCTTCTTTATCCGGACAGGCAAACGGCTTCCACGCCGGGTGACCCATATCCTGGTCAGCTTCCGTCATCCTCCTATCTGTATGTTTAAGCCTTACAGCGGCTGCCAGATCCAATCAAATAAATTACTGATAACTTTGCAGCCGGATGAAGGATTTCATCTTTACTTCGATGTCAAAGAGCCAGAAAAACCTCTCAAGGTGAGGACTGAGAAGCTGCATTTTCATTACCAGGAGGCCTTTGGTCCGCTCCCTGAGGCGTACCGCACGCTGATCTTGGATGTCATTCAAGGAGACCAAACCCTATTTGTCCGCTCGGACGAGGTGGAAGCCTCATGGGAGCTCTTTACTCCTTTAATCGAGACTGAACGGACTGTCTTCCCTTATCCAGCCGGGACCTGGGGGCCGAAGGAGGCCGATCAACTCAGCACCAGATACGGAAAACGATGGTGGAACCAGTGAAGCTCGAGATTTGCGTTTTTCCAGACTTGGCCAAAGTCAGCGAGGCCGCAGCGGAGAGCATCGCTTCGATGGCTCATCAGACGGTTTCGAAAAAAGGCCGCTTTACGATCGCTCTGTCTGGAGGAGAGACCCCCAGGCTTCTTTACCAGCGTTTTGCTGCCCATTATTCAGAAAAGATGCCTTGGGATACGACACATGTTTTTTGGGGCGATGAGCGTTGTCTGCCCGTAGATCATAAAGACAGTAATTATAACCTAGCTTACCAGACATTCCTTTCGAAAGTCGCTATACCGCCGCAAAACATCCATCGAATCCAGGCTGAATCAGAGAATCCGGAGGACGCGGCCCTTTCCTATGAAAGGATTCTGCGTGAATTTCTCAACACCAGCGAAGGCGATCCAAGGATCTCTTTTGACCTGACACTCCTCGGCGTCGGAAGAGACGGTCACACGGCGTCTCTGTTTCCAGCGGCACCAGCCCTCGAAGAAAAAAGAGCTTGGGTTGTCGCTGTGGATTCCCCTTCATCTGTTAAGCCGCCGAAAAGAATCACCCTTACTTACCCCGTACTCAACAGGTCGGAGAATATATTTTTTCTTGTCGCCGGTGTCCAGAAGACCCGGATCGTCCGTGCTGTCTTTCAAGACCTCAAACAGGCAGAAAAAATTTATCCTGCAGCCAAGGTGACTGCTCTCAGGAAAATGATTTGGTATCTTGATAAAAGTGTTATGAATGATATAACTAACATAAGTTGAGAATGACGGTGAAGAATATCCGGAATAAGACACATTGGATGCACACTCCCATCGAAGGATGGCTTTAATCCAAGGAGGTTCCTATGAACGATTTTGAAACCCAGATTCAAAAGGATTGTGGTTTATCCTTGTATACTGACGGGATCAGCATCCTTCAAGTCAATACCGGGCTAAAATGTAATATGCATTGTGCCCACTGTCATTTTGGCTGCGGGCCTCAACGGGAAGAGGTCATGGACTGGAAGACGGCCTCCCGAGTGGTCGAAGTGGCACAGGACTTGAGACCTGAGGTTGTCGATATAACAGGAGGGGCACCGGAAATCCATCCTCATTTCGAGCGATTCGTGTCCAGGCTTCGAGATGATGGACAAAAGGTCAAAGTCCGGACCAACCTGACAGCCATCCTGGAGAGGGGACTGGCAGAGGTAAGCCAGTTCCTTAAGGACCACAAAGTCCATCTCGTGGCCTCGATGCCCTGCTATCTCGAAGAAAACGTGTGCCAGCAGCGTGGACAAGGCGTTTATGAAAAGAGCGTTCAGGTTCTTCAAAAGCTCAACAGCATTGGTTACGGGAAGGATCCAGAGCTGCCCCTTGATCTTGTCTACAATCCCATCGGTCCCTTCCTTCCGCCTAATCAAACTCAGCTGGAGAATGATTACAAGAGAGAACTCCATGAGCGTTTCGGGATAGAATTTGCTAGGCTATTGACCATCACCAACATGCCCATCGGTCGCTTCTGGGAGAGCCTGAAAAACCAGAGAAAGGACCGGGAATACATGCAGCTGCTTCTGGAGGGATTTAACTGTCAGACTGTGGACGGGTTGATGTGTCGCCACCAGGTCTGTGTGGCTTGGGATGGGAGGCTCTACGACTGTGATTTTAACATCGCCTTGGATTTGCCCGTCGGATTCGGGGCACCGAATCATATCCGAGATTTCAACAGTGAACTCCTGGCCAGCAGAAAAATCGTGACAGGGAAGCATTGTTTTGGCTGCACAGCAGGTTTTGGCTCTTCCTGTGGCGGAGCCCTGGCAACGGGGAACTCTTGATGAAGAGAAAGGATAGGAATTCATGAAAAGAATCGGGTTTGTTTTTTCCTTCCTCTGTGTCATCGTCATGGGGTGTTTGGTAATGGCCGAGGAGAATGACTTTTCGAAAGAAAAGTATGCTCAAGTCTTACGCAATCACGTGGATGAAAAAGGTCTCGTCGACTATCGAACCTTAAAAAAGAATCGAAAGGACCTAGATGATTTTCTTGTCGCTGTCGAAAAATTAGAGGTAACAGTTTACCAGAGATGGACAGATGAAAGAAGAATTTCACTCTGGATCGATGTCTATAACGCCTTAACTCTGAAAGTGATCCTGGATCATTATCCGATCAAGTCCTCTTTCTTAAAATCCCTTAAGTACCCTAAAAACAGTATCCGTCAGATCTCCGGTGTCTGGGACAAAATCACATTCCCGGTGATGGGAGAGGAAATGACTCTCGATCATATCGAACATGAAATTCTGCGCCCAGAATTCCAGGAGCCGAGAATCCACATGGCTCTTGTCTGTGCGGCGATGAGTTGTCCTCCTTTAAGGCAGGAACCCTACGAAGGGGAGATGCTTCGAGAGCAGTTGGATGATCAAACACGGCGGTTTGTTTCTGGCCGTAAAGGTTTACTCATCGATATAGAAGACAATCGGGTTTATCTCTCATCCATTTTTAAATGGTACGGAGAAGACTTCATCGGGATCTATGAACCAAAATCAGGATACACCGGTTTAAACCAGAAAGAGAGAGCCGTTCTCTCCTTTATTTCTCAATATCTCCCTGATGAAGACCGAAAATACTTGAAGGACGGTTCCTACAAAGTCAAATATCTCGATTACGATTGGACCCTGAACGAGAGGAAGAACTGATGAATAGCTCACAGAATCAGAAAAACGTCATCTCTCAAAAGCAGTCGAAGAAGTCAGGTTTGTGGAGGCCTGTGGTCCTCGGTCTCATCCTTGTCACGCTGATGATATTGGCTAAGGTGTTTAACCTGGGAGCTCGCTTAGGGGAGCTGAGGGTATGGATCTTGTCTCTCGGGGCTTGGGGGCCTATGGTGTACGTTTTCTTGTATGCCGGAGCAGTGGTTTTGGCGCTTCCTGGCTCTGTGATCACAGTCATGGCTGGGGTCTTGTTCGGTTCTGTCGTGGGAGTTGTCACTGTCAGCGTGGGATCTACCCTAGGGGCCACCCTTGCCTTCATAATTTCTCGTCATGTGGCGAGAGACGCCATCGCCCAAAAGTTTGCAACAAAAAAGAAATTCCAACAGTTGGATCAGCTGACTGAGGAACACGGAGCCATCATCGTCGCCATCACTCGGTTGGTCCCCCTTTTCCCGTTTAACCTCCTCAATTACGGTTTCGGGCTTACCCGAGTTCCTCTGTGGACCTATGTGTTTTGGTCCTGGATCTGTATGCTACCCGGGACTGTCCTGTATGTTGTCGGCGCTGACGCTGTCGCCAGTGCCGTTTCCGAAGGACGCGTGCCATGGGTGCTGATCGGAATTTTTGTCGTGACCGTAGTCATCATAGCGGTCCTCGTCAGACAGGCAAGAAAAAAACTCAAACCAACAAGGGAAAGTGCGGAAAATGAATAAAAAAGTTGTCGTTTTACCGGAAGATGAGCACAACCGAACGCTTGTTTCCAACGCTCATCCACAGGATTGGATAAATCCTGACCCTGCGCCTCGGTACAATTTAGTGGTCATAGGAGCCGGAACAGCGGGCCTCGTGGCAGCTGTCGGAGCCGCCAGTCTAGGAGCCCGGGTGGCTCTCGTGGAACGGTACTTGATGGGCGGCGACTGTCTCAATTTTGGCTGTGTGCCTTCTAAAGCGATCATCCGGTCCTCCCGAATTGTCAGCGAAATGTGGAACGCTTCGAACTATGGTATGAGTCGCGATGAATCCGTATCGCTTGATTTTTCTAAGGTCATGGAGAGGATGCGGCGGCTGCGGGCTCAGATCAGCGACCATGATTCAGCGGAGCGTTTTCGGTCCTTGGGAGTGGATGTTTTTCTCGGGGAAGGAAAGTTTCGAGATAGGCAGAGTCTTGAGGTGGATGGAAAAACACTCAAGTTTAAAAAAGCCGTTATCGCTACAGGAGCCAGGCCTGCCCGACCCCCGATCGCAGGACTCGAAGAGGCGGGCTTTTTAACCAATGAAACCGTCTTCTCCTTACAGGAACGGCCGGAAAGTTTGGCGGTCATCGGAGGAGGGCCGATCGGATGTGAACTGGCCCAGGCTTTCAACCGTCTGGGGTCCAAGGTCTCCATCCTGCAGAGAAATGCTCAGTTTCTGCCCCGAGAAGACCGAGAAGCCGCCGAACTTTTAGGCGGTGTTTTCGAGAAGGAAGGCATTCGCTGTGTGTTGAATGCAGAGGTGAAGGAAGTCAGACTGGTCAACGGAGAAAAGGTCATCAACTTTTCAGCCGACGGAAAAGAAGAAATCCTGGAAGTAAACGAGATCCTCGTCGGTGTCGGAAGAGTTCCGAATATAGAAGACCTGGATCTAGAAGAGGCAGGGGTGAATTTTGATAAAAAAGGAGTTATCGTCAATAAGTTTCTTCAAACCTCGAACCCGAACATATATGCCGCCGGTGATGTCGGCTATCCCTACCAGTTTACCCATATGGCTGAGGCCACGGCTCGGATCGTGATCCAGAACGCTCTGTTCTTCAAGAGCAAGAAACACAGCTCGCTCGTTATCCCCTGGTGTACGTATACTGACCCCGAGATAGCTCATGTCGGGCTTTATGAAAAAGAGGCCCAAGCCCAAGGTATTCCGATCGACACCTTCACTCGTCGTTTTAACGTGGTCGATAGAGCCATCCTGGATGGGGAAGAGGAGGGCTTTGTCAAAGTTCATGTCAGGAAGGGGAAAGACAAAATCTTGGGGGCGACTATCGTCGCCAGCCATGCCGGGGACATGATCAGCGAAATCACCCTGGCTATGGTGGCTGGGAAGGGGTTGAAAACCCTGACCAACGTTATCCATCCCTACCCGACTCAGGCTGAGGCTATAAAACAACTCTCCGGTCAGTATTATGCCCACAAATTCAAACCTTTCCTGAAAAGAATCCTGGAAAAATGGTTTACCTGGAGACGATAAAATAGAGGATGAGGAGCCGAAAACTCATACTCTTCACCCGGTATCCTGAGCCTGGCCGAGTCAAAACCCGATTGGTACCTACTCTCGGTGAGGAGGGGGCGGCATCACTCCATCAGAGGATGACCGAACACACGTTGAACTGGGCAAAATCGCTGACAGAGAAGAATCCGGGATTGTTGGAAATTCGTTTTGAGGGAGGAAGTCCGCCCTTGATGAGAGAGTGGCTTGGGTTTGATCGAGAATACGAGCCTCAGGGAGAAGGGGATTTGGGAATAAAAATGGCTGTGGCCTTCCAGGACAATTTTCAAAAGGATATAAAGCGGATTGTCTTGGTCGGCACAGATTGTCCTCAACTGACCTCTTTTCATGCGGAGATGGCTTTCCAAGCTCTAAGAAAACACGATCTCGTTCTGGTCCCGACCCATGATGGCGGATACAGCTTGATCGGCCTGCGGCGAATGGAGCCGGCCCTTTTCGAGTCGATGGAATGGGGAACGGACAGTGTTTGTGATGTGACCGTGGAAAGGGCACAGGAGAGAGGCCTATCGGTCAGGGTTCTGAGACCACTTCATGATGTGGACCATCCCGGCGACTTACCCGTTTGGGACCGGGTATCGAATCAATTCCTCTCGATCATTGTTCCGACCTGGAATGAGGCCGAATATCTCAGTCAAACCCTCGAATGCCTGGGACAGGATGAGCATAGTGAAGTTATCGTTGTCGACGGCGGAAGCACGGATAACACGCTTCAGATAGCCGATCGATCGGGAGCCAAAGTGATCTCGTCTGCATCCAACCGGGGAAGGCAGATGAACTTGGGGGCTCAGGAAGCCTCCGGAGATATCCTCCTGTTTGTTCATGCTGACACCCTCCTTCCCGAAAACTACGCGACATATGTCCGTCAAGCTCTGTCTTCACCCGATGCCGCCGGAGGCGCCTTTACCTGGAGAACTTTCCCTCCAACTCCTCTTTTAAGAATCACCGAAAAAACGGCCAATTGGAGGACAAAATTTTTCCGACTCCCTTACGGAGACCAAGGCATTTTTGTCAGATCATCGCTGTTTCATGAGCTGGGTGGGTATGCTGATATCCCCATCATGGAAGACTATGAATTTGTCCGGCGTTTGAGAAAAGTCGGAAAGCTTGTTATCATCCCGAATCCGGTCATTACGTCTTCTAGAAGATATAAGGAATTGGGACCGTTCCAGACGACCCTCCTCAACAAACTCATGATCCTCGGGTACTCCCTGAAGATTTTCCCTGAAAAGCTGGCCCGGGTTTATTATAAAAAACGGAGATCAAGGCGAGCAGAAGGTAAAAGGTAAAAGTCTTAGGTTTTTTTCTCCATGAAAACCGCGTAAAGATATCTTTTATTCTGGGTCGATGGTTCTTTGTGGACCGAATCCTTGATGAAGTGGATATGAAAGTATTCTCCGAAGTAGAACCGAATTTCATCCTTAGAGAGGTTTTTCTCGTAAGGACGATTCTTGTCGCTGAAGCAAAGGAGATAAAACATTCCTTTTGGATTCAACAATCCGTTTATGAGTCTCACGTACTCGGGTTTCTTCTTCTTTGAGATGTGGTGGAAACATCCTCGGTCGAAGATGAAATCATATGTCTGATCATACTTGAATTTTAAGACATCTCCGACATGATAGTCACAGCTCAGTTTTCTTTTAGCGCTCCTTGTCTTGGCGATCTCGACAGCTGTTGGTGAGATATCCACCCCAGTGACTTGAAATCCTTTCGAGGCTAAGTAGAGGGAATTCGTGCCGTCTCCAGAACAGAGGTCTAGGACGACCCCCTTTTTGATCTTCTTTTCTTTGAGGAGCCTGACAAGATGCCTGTCGGGTTGATTGGTGTGCCAAGGGATTTCGTTCAGAGAACGATCCCTGTACACTTGATCCCAATCGTTTCTACCCATTTTTCCCTTTCAGGCGTCTAATTTTTCATTTTCCAGACGATGCCGTCCTGTTGATGATGAATCACCCATGAAAACCACATTTCATAATAACCTGGGACCATCTCCTTGTCCACGGTGCCGTTGATCTCACCGCCTATATTTTTAACCACGATTTTTCTCCCTTCGACGGTTTTTTCTTTTCTTTCTGAGCCCAGGCTCTTGACAGGGAAAGCGACGTATTTATCTTCGACGATGAAGACGTACATGATCTCTTTGGCGGGAAATCTTTTGTCCTGGACACTGACGGGAAAATAGAGATCTTCTGTGTCTTCGTAATTACCGTAAGGATAGAGAGAATAATCTCGAGAATGCCCTGTTTTATCGCTCAAGACGAGAGATTGTGGATACCGGGACTCGAGGGTCTTGAAAGGGAGGAGCTGCATCTTGACCAGCTCGAGTTTTAGCCCCGTGAAATCTCCGACCACCGCTTCTCCTCGTGACTGAGACCAGAGCGATTCTGTCCGGTCATCGTACATGAGAAGGTTGGATTCGTACAGCTTGCCGGTGACGCTGAACCGAAGAATCTGTTCCTCGATGCGGCGGTTAAAGACGATGGCCGAGCCGCAGAGGGGACAAAAGGTGACAGCGATGTCCATCCCCCCGAATGAGTCGTTGACGATCTCATGCCAGACCAAGATATTATAAGGATAGTACCGGTATTCCCCGCTGCTTTCGACCAAGACACCGAGAACGTCATCCTCGAGGTTGGCGTTTTGAACAGGAATAAACTTCGGATTATGAATCGCAGGGATGCCGTCTTTTCCTGGACCTCCATCCAGAATCTGGTTCAGGTCAATCGATCGCTTGTTCAAGTTGGTTCGAAAGCCGCTGAAAGCACGTTTTATGGACTCTTCGATCCGTGTCTGAGGGGTTTCTTCACCAGTATCAAATGATGAGGGGAGACCGAATGTCTGGTGAGAAGGTATGAATAAAGACAGCAATAGGAATGACAAGCCTATAAACAGAGGTTTGATCGTTTTCATCGTCATCATCTCCTCTATAATATTTTAACAAAATATCCTACTAATTACATCATATTAGTAAAATATTCAAGAAGATGATGAAATTCTCAGGCTATTGATTATAAAGATGGTCGGATGGCTTTGTTGATGATCGGACGAAAATCTCTTTGAAGTTAAAACTTGACGCTGAAGCCGAGCCTGTACTCGGGTTGGGCTTGATTTTCAAGAGGGTGGATGATTTCCGAGAACAGAAACAGAAAACGCGTGCCCACGGTCAGGTAAGGATACTGGTAGCCTTGGTTTCGTGAGTATTGTAGGCCTCCGCCTCCGTAGAAGCGGAAAATGATGATTTTTCTAGGGATTAAATAGACCCCCCCTGTCCGGAGTTTGAGGTCCGAGTCTGAGCCTTGATAATCCAAGTTGGCCGTCCCGTAAAGATTGTCCACAAGGCGGTGCTGGTAACCGATATCGAGAGGGTTGATGAAGAAGGAGAAATTCAGGTATCCGTTCGGAGGCCTGCCTTTAGCCGATACGATACCTCCCACCAGGACAAAGATGAGTAATCCTGTTAAGCTCATCCAGATTAATCTTTTCATTGTCTTCCTCCACTGGTCCTTAGTTTCGTTAAATATTAAGCAAGATGTGTGCCAAGTTGCCTATACCTGGTTCAGTCTATCCTATGACCTATAAAGAGGACAGATGTAATTCCGATGTATAGAGTTTTTACACAGAAGATAATAAGGACCCCCATATTGGGCTGTTATTCTACTTTTGGTTTTACGGCTGCTTTTCTTCCTGCTCTTTTACACCTCTGACATGCTTATCCAGGAACTCAAGGATAGCTTGGTATCCTTTGATTTCGTTTTCTTTTTTGTTAAAGCCGTGTCCCTCATCATCGAACAGGATATATTCCACCGGGACATCGTTTTTTTTGACCGCTTCTACGATTTCATCGGACTCGACCTTGAGGACCCGAGGGTCGTTGGCCCCCTGCAGGACCATCAGAGGCTTGATGATTTTTTCGGCATGAAAGAGGGGCGAGATGCTCCTCAAGTATTCTAGATCTGTCTCCGGATTACCCAATTCGACATACAAAGCCTCTTTAAAGGACTCCCACCAGGGAGGAATACTTTTAAGAGTCCGGACCCAGTTAGAGATTCCGAAAAGATCCACACCGGCGGCGAAGGCATCTGGTCTGAATGTGAGAGCGGCCAGGACCATGTAGCCGCCGTAACTTCCTCCCAAGATTGCGATCTTGTTTTCGTCGACATAGCCTGTTGAGACCAGAAATTTTTTGGCTTCCACGCAGTCATCCAGGTCATCCTCTCCGTGCTTCCTGTCATCTAGCTTGAAGAAAGTCTTGCCGTAGCCAGAACTTCCCCGGTTGTTGACATCGATCAAAACATAGCCGTGGTTAACCAGGAATTGGAAGGCTGCCCGGTAACCGATGCGGGCCTGTCCTCCAGGGCCACCGTGGACTGTGACTACGGCGGGAGCCTTATCTCCAGGTTTAACATTATGGGGCTTGTAGAGGATGGCTGGTATCTCCAGGCCATCGAAAGACTCATACCGGACGACTTCGGCATCGACAAGATCACTGGCGTCGATTTCCGGGTTCATCGTATCCGTCAGCCGAGTATACTGGCCGTCCTCGAAGTCGTAGACACCAAGGTTATTCGGTGAACGGGAACCGTTGTGATAAAAGGCCATCAATCTTTCGCTCTTCGAGGTATTGACCGATGTGATGTTTCCATCGGGCAGCTCGGGCAGGGTCATCGGCCGACCCGTCACCGTGTCGTAGACTTTGATCACGGTTTGGGCATCCTGGTTGATCCCGACGACCCGGTACTTTCCGTTCCGTGAAAAGTAGGAATACATGATATCCCAATCTGTTCTTTCGATGGTTTGGGAATTTCCGGTCTCGATTTCATATTTCTTCAGGTAATTGAATTCGCTGTCTTCGTTCGTCAAATAGTATAGGCTTTTCGAGTCCACGCTGAACGTCTGGGGAGCATAATACACCTCTCCTTCATGGGGAGTCAGATGTTTTAATTCTTCGGTTTCTGCATCAAAAAGATAGATGTCGGTGTTGTGTTCGGTGATGACTTTTAGAAAACACATGTATCTCTTATCTCTCGATATGGCCCCCAGTTGGTAGCCTGGATCATTCTGATAGACCATCTCCGGGGTAAAGGTGTCGATATCCATCTCATAGACATCCATGAACCGCTGGTCTCTTTTGTTGGAACCGAAGAAAAAGCTTTTCTCATCAAAGCTCCACCCGTAAAACACCGACCGGGTCTTTTCAAACGGAGTTAAATCCTTAACCGTCCCATCCTCCTCTCTCAGATAGATGTGGTAGATCTCGTTTCCCCCTTGGTCACTGAGGTAGAGTATCCGGTCATCCTTCGGGAAAAAGGAGAGGGCAAGCACAGCATCATCCGTGGATTGGGTGATCTGGGCCGGTTCACCGCCTTCGACGGGAATCGTGTAGGCATTGAAAATACCAGTTTGGTTACTCGAGAATAAGAGTTTTTGTTCATCGGCAGAAAAGGAGCTTCCGAAAATCTCGACCGTGTCCATGAACTCTTCGATGGTGTACTGTTTAGTTTCGCTGCGTTCGCCTTTTTGACAGGAGCAACACACAACCGCACAGATCAGAAGAAGGCCTAAGGTCTTTTTAATCATGATTTGTCCTCCTAGAGCATGATTTCATTTATCATCGGGACCAAGTCCCGTAAGAATCCACTCAATTTTACCTCATGTTAGATAAAGGTTTAAACAGAACGTTAAAGGAAACGTTTCCGTTTATTCAATACCGCCAGCTTGTCAAATCGGCACCAGGCGGAGCCGTCTTTAGAAGCCGTTCCATGATCTTCGGAACGTACATCTGATTGTATCTCAACCGGGAGAGAGCGTTGGGCCGCGTATGGTCACCGTTCCAGCAGTGTTCAGCCCGGTCGCCGTAGTCGATCTCTCCGTCATAATAGGGGGCCTTAGTGTTCTCCAGGAAATCTTCCATCAAGTAGACAGCGTTGTTCAGGTAGTAATTGTCCATATCTCCGCAGTAGATATGGATTTTCCCCTTGAGTTTGGGCCCCAGTATCTTCCAATCGCGCTGGAGAATGTACCGGAGGTCATAGCTTTCCCGCCAAAACTCGGCCACTTTGGGGTCGATTTTTCCCGTACGCTTGTTCCAGATCGGCTTTGGATAGCCATCCTCACCGACCGGGCCATAAACAGCCTGCCAGATGTCAAATTGCTGTCCAGAACGGCCGTTGGTACCGAGAACGAGCTCGAAGTGATTCGCTTCTTCCAGAGTCCGGTCGACTTGGCCTAGGTAGTTCCGCCTTTCCGGCCTCGGGGTTCGTTTCCATCGGCTGTCGATGTAGTAGGCATTCTTATCCTCGTAAATGTTGACCAGTTCATAGGCACGGAAATCGATCGGATCAGGGCAGGCGGCGAAACAGCCGTTGTACTCGTCAGGATAGAAGATCTGAACCGCCAGCGCTTCCCAACCCCCTGTCGAACCGCCGTAAAGAAACCGAGCCCAACCTTCTCTTAGACACCGGAATGTCTTCTCGATGTAGGGGATGAGCTCGTAGGTGATGGCGTCTCCGTACGGCCCTAAATTTGCCGAATTCACTGCATAGGAATCATCGTAATAAGGATTGGCATGTTGGACTTCGATGATGACCATCCTTGGAGTGTCAGGAGCTGTCCAGTACTGATAAAATTTGTAGGCATATTCTTGCCTGGTTTTGTTGTATCCCGGCCAATCAAACCTCCGGCTGTACTCTGGTTTGAGGTTGGGGTCGGGCGGCGTCTCGCGAAATCCATCGAAAGTGTAGGGAAAGTGCCCGTGAAACACACACAGCGGGTAGCGGGCTTCTGGATGTTCGTCAAAACCCTCAGGCAGGAGCACACAGGCCCCGAGATGCATCGGACGGCCCCAGAATTCTGTGAGACGCTGGCTCTGGATTTTAACATGCTTGATGTATTTGGTGTCTTTGGGGGCAGGTATCGGAGGTATTTTTTGATCGAGGGTGACATGAATCATCTCTTCCCTCTGTGGATCGATCTTTACTTTTTGGGGGGTACTGTACAGGTTTCCGGGAGCCCGGTTCCATCTTTGGCCCTCTCCTCGATCCATCGGGAGTTTGACTGTGTGGCCGTCAGCCCGGTGGAAGGTTTCGTAGCGGTGGAGAAGGGCTTGAATCCAGTATTCTCCCCCAGGGATCTCTCGGATACTCTTCAACGGAAATCCAAAAACGGTATCGTCGATAATGGCTTCCTCATTTGGTTTCAGGCCGTCGACATCGATCCCAAAAATGAGTTGAGTGTCTGGGCCTTCACTGACCTGGAAGCGGGGCTCTCGACGATCGTCCGCGGAGATCATGAGCAGCATCCGGCCATCCAAAGGACCTGGATGTTTTTCCGGACTGAAGGATATCCCGAAGCGAAGCTTGGAGTCAGATTCTCCTCTCTGGGAGTGACCATAAAAAGAATGTAAAGGAATCAGGAGTAAACCGATGAAAAGGATGAACAGATGACTAGATTTTCTGTTGAGCATAAGACATTTCTCCTTTATTCTGCTCCGTCCCAGCAGTAGGTGCATAATTTTTCTTTGGGCAGGCCGATGGCTTGGACAAGGTCTGGGAGACGCTGGTAGCGCAGGCTCGTGAGTTTCAACCTCTCCCTTATGTTTTCTACCATGGCTTCGTATTTATCGGTGTCTGGATTCGAGTAGTCTTCCAGGTCCTGGGTGTCTCTTCCGATCAGGGCTTTTATGGCTGTCCTGGCGGCTAGATCCAACTCGGATCGAGATCTTGAGAAATTCAAGAATTTGCAGCTGTAAGTAAGAGGAGGACAAGCCGGTCGCATATGAACTTCATTCGCACCGTAATCGTACAGCCTTTGAATCGTATCCTTTAACTGGGTTCCTCTAACGATCGAATCCTCGCAGAACAGCAGTTTCTTACCTTCGATGATTTCTCGAACCGGAATGAGCTTCATCACAGCGACGAGATCCCGAACATCCTGGTCCTGGGGCATGAAACTGCGGGGCCAGGTTGGAGTGTACTTCACAAAAGGCCTTTTGAACGGAATACCAGCCTCAGCCGAGTAACCTAAACCATGGCCGATACCAGAGTCGGGGATGCCGGCCACTAAGTCCACGATGACCGTGTCCTTTTTGGCGAGAGCGGCCCCGCATCTGTTCCGGACAGCCTCGACGTTGATGCCTTCATAACTGGAAGCTGGATAGCCGTAATAAACCCATAAAAAACCACAGATCTGCATCCTGTCTCTAGGAGGCTTCTTCTTCTCGATTCCCTCCTCAGTGATGAGCACGACTTCTCCTGGTCCGAGGTATTTTGTAATCTTATAATCCAGGTTAGGGAAAGCACATGTTTCCATGGTTACGGCAAAGCTCCCGTTTTTCTCCCCGATAACCACAGGAGTTCTTCCCAATCTGTCTCGAGCAGCATAGACACCTTTTTCTGTCAGTACGAGCATAGAACAGGATCCCTCGATGGTCTCTTGAGCCCTCTCGATCCCCTCCTCGAAAGCCATCTCTTGATTGATCAGCATAGACACGAGTTCAGTCGGGTTGATTTCTCCCATCCCCATCTCTGTAAAATGAATCTTTCTCTGGCTGAATGCCGTCTTGGCCAGTTCTTCACTGTTATGGATGACGCCGACGGTGGCCATCGCGTACTGTCCCAGATGAGAACGGATCAGCACGGGTTGGTCATCGAAGTCGC
>CAYGBF010000143.1:0-3564 GCA_964348035.1 uncultured Eubacteriales bacterium
CCCAAACAGGAATACTAAGGCGTAGTCCTTGAGCAGTCCGCTCTGAAGGTAGGCCATGATTTTTCCCGAGAAATTGGTCGCCGAAGCGGTCCCGTCGAGAGCTCCGTCGATAACCTTGAGGTCAAAATGGTCATAGATAAGCTCTGATCCTTTGACTGTCGGGTTGACAAAGGCGGCGTTGTAGATTTCATCCACATAATATTTATTGAACAGGAGTTTGTAGATGAACGGATACCGCCGCACGAGATCGAGCGGTATCTGCGGCTTTTTGAGGTAAAAGAGGTAAGCGAGGTAGATTCCGAAAAGGGCCACCGCTACGGAAACCAGGATCAGAAGCCATTCCGTTCCCAGCATCAGATGGTGTTCATGACTGACTTTGATCACGGGCTCGAGAAACCGACCGAACAGGTTGACATTCTTACCGAGCACGATCGGCAGTCCCACATACCCGGCGAAGATGGAGAAAAACGCCAGGATCATAAGGGGAACGGTCATTATCGGTGGGGATTCGTGGAGATGTTCTTTAGCCTCAGGCGCGAGCCGTTCCTGGCCGTGGAAAGTCAAGAATATCAGACGAAACATGTAGAAGGCGGTCATGATCGCCCCCATCAGCCCCAGAGCCCAGACAAAATACTGTCCTTGGGCAAAGGCCTGGCTGAGGATGGCGTCCTTAGAGAAGAATCCGGAGAAGAACGGAACTCCGGCGATCGCGATAGCCCCCACAAGGAACGTGGGATAGGTCCGAGGAAGGTACTTCCTCAGCCCTCCCATCTTCTGCATGTTCAACTCGCCGGAAAGAGCGTGCATCACGCTCCCGGCCGCCAAAAACAAAAGGCTTTTGAAGAAGGCATGGGTGTAGAGATGGAACATTCCGGCGGCATAAGCCCCGACGCCGCAGCCGATAAACATGTAACCGATTTGAGAGATAGTGGAATAGGCCAGGACGCGTTTTATGTCGTTCTGGGTTAAAGCCATAGTCGCCGCGTACACGGCTGTCAAAGCACCAACGATGGCAACGATCTGAGCTGCGACATCGCTGAATGTGTATAAAAGGTTTAACCTGGAAACCATGTAGACGCCGGCGGTGACCATCGTGGCCGCGTGAATCAGGGCACTAACCGGGGTGGGGCCTTCCATGGCGTCTGGCAGCCAGACATACAGAGGGATCTGAGCCGATTTTCCAGTCGCCCCGACGAAGAACAGGATAGCAATCAGGGTGGCCGCGCCTTGAGTCAGAAGACCTCCGGATATCGCCTCGTTGATGGCCGTGAATTCAAAGCTTCCGATCAGGATGAGGGTGAAAAAGATTCCCAACAGAAAACCAGCATCTCCGATTCGGTTGACGATAAAGGCTTTTTTGCCGGCGTTGGCGGCCGAGTGCCTCTGGAACCAGTGGCCGATTAAAAGATAAGAGCAGAGCCCGACACCCTCCCAGCCGATAAACATCAGAACTAGGTTTGAAGCCATTACCAAAAGCAGCATGGCAAAGGTGAAAAGATTCAGGTAGGTGAAATAGCGCTTGTAGCCTTCGTCCTCGGCCATGTAGCCGACCGAATATATATGGATGATGAACCCGACGCCGCTGACGACCAAGGCCATAACAGCTGAGAGCGGATCAAGCTGGAGGGAGAAATTAGCCTCGAAACCACCAGCGCGAATCCAAGAGAAGAGGGTTTTGATGAGAGGAACTTTGTCATGGCTTGTTTGAAGGAGTCCGATGAAGGAAATGACGGCAATAACGAATGACACAAACACCGAGAAGCAGGCCTGGAAGGAAACCCATTTCTTGGGGAGAATCCTTCCGAACACGGCCAAAATAAAAGTGCTCAGAGCGGGAACAAACGGAATAAGCCAAAAAAACTCGGTCATGTTATCCTTTCATCAGCCGTAAATCTTCGGATTTTATGGTTTTTTTCTGCCTAAAGATCAGGAGAATGATGGCCAAGCCCACGGCTGCCTCAGCCGCGGCCACGGTGATGATGAAGAAGACGATCACCTGTCCGTCCAAGGAATTGACGGCCTTGGCTAAGGTGATGAAGGCCAGGTTTCCGGCGTTAAACATGATTTCAACGGCCATGAACATTGTGATCAGGTCTTTCTTGACGAAAAAGGCGATAGCCCCTAAGGCAAAAAGCACGATGCTCAATCCGAGAAAGTAACTTAAAGGTATCATTCCTTTTCTCTCTTCTTAACTAAGACGATGGCTCCTACTAGAGCGGCGATGATCAGAATCGAGGTGATCTCAAAGGGATACAAGTATCTGGTGAACAGAAGACGGCCCAGCTCTGTGGGGTCTCCCATCTCTCCTAGGGAGGCGCTTTCAAACACTGAGAAAGCCCCCTTGATGGATAGGGCAAGTTCCACGACGAGGACGACAGCTAAGGCGAGGGAAAGATACAGAGTCCATTTTTTCTTCTCTGGAGGGAGCCCTCGGCGCAGGTTGATCATCATGATGACAAAGATGAACAGGACGAGGATAGCGCCGGCATAGATGATGATCTGGACCACGGCGATAAAGGGGGCATCCAGGAGTCCGAAGAGCCCGCCCATCGCGGCAAAAGCCAGGACGAGCAGGAGGGCGTTGTAGGCCTGGTCGCGGATGATGATCATAGCGATGACCGAGCCCACGCACAAAAAAGCTAACAAAAAGAACAGGAAGTGGCCCATTTTTTTAGTCCCACATTATATTTTTGGGTAGATTGCATGTCAAGGAAAAATTGGAACTTAGTTAACATTAGTTTCATCATATCTTGTTTTGGACGTGGACTCGGTGAATTTTGTTGAAATTCCCTTCCTATTTTTTGACAAATCAACCGCATTTGTTATAATAGCATCTCGAGTGCGGGGTAGAGCAGTCTGGTAGCTCGTCGGGCTCATAACCCGGAGGTCGCTGGTTCAAATCCAGCCCCCGCTACCAATTTGTTTTCAACCACTTACACAAAAATCCACTCCCAAAGGGCCCATAACCCGTTCATTAGTCCCCCATATAGGAGGCATTTATGACCACTACTTTAAAAGGGATGGTTTCTGCCTTTCTGTCAACAAGAAGGCTAAGGAACTTAAGCCCCAACACAATTACCTTTTACAGTCAGCATCTCAACAAGTTCCTGGAGTTCATGGAGTCACATTATCCTGATGTATCTCCGGAGCAGATTGACCAAACTGTTTTGAGGGAGTATGTTTCAGGGCTTAAAGAGAATCATTCGGCTGGAGGAGTAAACCACCACATCAAAGTACTGAAGATTCTCTTTAAGTTCATGGTCGAGGAAGGAGTGATTAGTGCGAATCCTTCGAAGAAGATTTCAAGGATCAAGACAGACCATACTGCTATCGCAACTTTCTCTAATAGCCAAATTATGGCAATGCTTGAAGTTACAAAGCACCAAATGGATTTTCCAGGAGTCAGAAATTATGCATTAATCACTTTGCTATATGACACTGGTTGCAGGATATCAGAATTGTTAGAGCTCAAAGTTGAAGATATTCAGCTCGACGAGAAAATCTTAACAGTCAAAGGCAAGGGAGGAAAGGGGAGAGTTGTACCTTTTGGAGATCGGTCGCTCA
>CAYGBF010000144.1:0-7470 GCA_964348035.1 uncultured Eubacteriales bacterium
ACATCCCCACGGGAAAAGCCCTGAAGTACGCCACCTTCGGCTACTCTTCGCTCGCGGCTGACCTGATCTATCTCTGGGCGATCCAGTACTACAGCGAGCAAGAGGATCCCGAGAGATACGAGTATCTTGACCATGTCTTCTCGGTCATAGCCGAGTTGGATCATCGGTACCTCGATCCTTACCAAATCGGAGCGCTCGTTGCCATCTACGAGGCTGGAGATTTCGAGACCGCCTATAAAATCTTGGACAGAGGCCTGGAGAAAAATCCCGACCAATGGATTTTTCCTTTCCAAGCAGCCCATTATGCCCAGATGATGGCCAAAGACTACCAGCGAGCTCAGGAATACTACCAAAAAACGATGGATATCCAAGGGTCTCCGGCCATCGCCAAACGTCTGTACGCCAACGCGGCGTACATACTGGCGGATTACGAGACGGCCTGGGCGACGTGGAAGGACGTTTACGAGAACGCCGAGGACGAGAGGATTCAGAAGATCGCCTCTAATCACCTCTACCGAGTTAAAGCCGCTGTCGATCTCAAGGCTCTCAGGAAGGCAGTCGAGGAATACAAAAGCACCCACGGTCGAAATCCTGCGGATTTATCCCAGCTCGTGAGGTCCGGATTTTTGCCCTCCCTTCCCCAGGACCTGGACGGGAAGGACTATCTCTACGATCCCCAAACAGGAAAAGTTAGGGTGCCGACGATCCCATGGAAAAGATAATCCTGATCGCCGTTTGTGGCCTGGCTTGGGGCAGTTTTCTCAACGTCGTCATCTACCGCCTGCCCCACAGGATAAGCCTCCTCCGACCGCCCTCCTCATGCCCCGCGTGTCAGACAAGGATCAAAATCTACGATAATATCCCGCTTTTTTCTTATCTTGTGCTTGGAGGTAAGTGCCGCCACTGCCGGGCGAAGATTTCTCTCTCATATCCTCTGGTCGAACTCCTCACCCCGTTCTGCTTGCTCCTCCTGTACTATTACTTGTCCTTGAGTTTTCACTTTTTTGCTTCTGCCCTTTTTGTCAGTGCCTTGATCGCCCTGGGGTTTATCGATTATGACCACCAGATCCTCCCGGATGAAATCACCCTCCCCGGAGCAGGTCTGGCTCTCGTTTATGCGGCCTTCCGACCCGACCTCAGCCTCGTCCAGTCCCTGGTGGGGGGTGTCGTCGGGGCCGGAATACTGCTTTTAATCTACGGAGCCTACTATCTTCTGCGCAAGAAGGAAGGCTTAGGCCTGGGCGATGTGACGATGATGTTGATGATAGGGGCTTATCTTGGCTGGCGGCAGACTCTGTTGACCTTGATTCTGGCCTCGTTCTTAGGGGCCTTAGTCGGTGTCTTCTTTATTTTATATAAAAAGAAGTCTTTCCAGTTTGCCCTTCCCTTCGGGACTTTCTTGGCCACGGCGGCCTTTATTTCGCTAATCTGGGGAGAAAGAATCATTACCGCCTATCTCTCTCTCTATCAGGCATAATCCCGAATAAACTACACCCCTCGCAGAGTCCAACGCGGAGCGTGTATTCAATCCTAAGTTAGGGAGGCAGGGATCTCAGACACTCCAGGAAGTGTTCTAGAGAGTATCTCGAGAATCAATCCTTACGGGATGAACTTCTTGATAATCCTGTAGATTTCTCTCCAGGATTTGACCGCTAGGTTGGCACCCACGGGCTGCTCCAACTTCTGGATGGTCGAGTCGTACTCTTGGATATAGACTTCTTTCTTGCGAACGCTGCCGACGGTTCTTTCGGTTCCACCCAACGTCACCGCCGACCTCGACTTGGACAGCAGGTTTAGGTAATCTTGAGGGCCATCGATCGTGTCTAAAGCCGTTGACCCACCCGTGGTTGAACCTCCGATGGACTTGACATACCTTCCGTACAGCTTTCCTATACCCGCCAGGTTCTGGCAGGGATCCACACTCTCTATGCTCCCGGTCAGAGTGCTGAAGTAGACAATGTAGTTAGCCACTTTCGGATCGGCCCAGACTTTCTCTCCGTCGCCCAAGTCTCCCTTGTCTATATCTTCGGATAATCCAAGAGCATTGTCATCACCGATAAACCACTCGACTTCGGGAGAGGCTGCGTCCATCAGGGCGATAAAGGCATACTCAACATCATCTGGAGCTCGGTCGTCGCCGCCCATGCCGAAATACAGGCGAGGCACAGCATCTACAGAACCGGGGTCGATCCAGATCGCAGGTTTTGAAAAAATCGGATAATTCTGTTTATCCTGGTAGATGACTTCAGCCTTCCAGGATTTGCTGTTCTTGAACTCTTTACTCACATCGACTTTCCACAACCGTCCGTCCAAGTCCGGCACATACACGACATCCAAGTGTCCCTCTCCATCGACATCGGCTGAATTGGGAGAACCAGGAATGGTGTTGGGGATATTATCTGCTGTGACCACATCCGTCGCCTCATTGGTCCAAAAAGCTTCTCCGGTTTCGATATCTACAGCGTAAAAAACATTGCCCACTGTGGCACTGAGATCATTATCATAGCCTGATCCCATGAAGGCCACCCAGGTGTCTTTCCCGTTCTTGGTAACTTTGCCTATGGTCGGGACTGACCACGTCTCCCCCATCGTGGCGTCGGTGAACTGCCATAAGGGCTGAGGATTATCGGGGTCGGTGATATCCAGGGCAAAGTAGTAGTTGATGCCTCCGCCGATCGTGCTCCCCTTTCCTGTCCCTTGACCGCAGATGAGGACGGTTCTCCACTCTCTACTTCCGTTGCCGTCGGCATCGATATAGACATCAGACGCGACAGGAGAGCCGTCCACGTACACATCCCGGACGAAATACCGGCCGCCCGTGGCTGGATCCACGACCCACATATTCCTCAATTTGGGCAGGAGATTATACGGGATAAACCCCCACTTTTCTTCTCCGGTTACAGCATCGAAGCAGTGGATCATGCCCTCGTTGGTCCCGACATAGACCATCTTCCGGCGGTCATTCCAGGTTGTCTTGAAGGCGTCGTAACCGCCTCCCATCAGGGCTTGTGTTCCTTCGGGTGGCCCGACCAACAGGGGATTGGAATGATCGATGTCTCCTAGTTTCCAGTACCGGTCTTCACCTCTGACGAATCGGATCAGCCCTTTGTTGTCACCGTTGACATCTTGGAGAAGAGGTCCCAACGTAGCGACTTCACTCTCGTCGAAATCGAGCCTGACCAGCTCCCCGACATCCTCAACAGCCGTGTAGATTTTTCGAGTGCTGTGGCTGCGGACGTCGAGCAGCTCCCCGGCATCCCAGAGGATCGTAACACCGGAAGTATTCTTCCTTCCAGAGGGGGAAGAAAAATCCGATTCGCTGATCGTCCTGAGGACGGTTTGGGATGAGGTTTCCGGTGTCAAGCCTGTTATGTCGTAGGCTCTGAGATGTCCCTGCCAGCCTGGAAAATAGAACGAGCCGGCGATGAGCAAGGTTTTATTATTCCCCCCATCGTCAACGTTGGTTACAATAGTCGATGTCCGGGAATACTCCCGTCTTTCGACATAAACATACTCGACCTTCAGCATCTCCACCAGCGGCGTTTCGAACGAGGCATTGTCGTACTCTTCCATATTATCTTCAGCAGCTCTAAGAATGGCTTTCCACATGATATGGGAGCCGAAATGGTTGAAGGCGTGCCACGGAAGATTGGTATAATCTTTTATTTCACTTCCCTCGAACCTCTGGTAAAATTCCCAATCCCGACCGTTATTCGAAAAATAAAATTCGACGGAAAGATCTTGGCTCGACCCTCCTTTGACTCTTTGGTCGAGGTCAACGATCCTGGCTCTGGTGATGGCATAGCGGGTGAGGTCGAGGTCGGGAGTATAACTGGTCGACCAAGCTTCTCCATAAAGGGCGTACACAGGAGCTAATTCGTTGACGATCAGGTAGTAGTCTCCCGAGTGGTTGGCATCGGCTAAAATAACGTCATAATCCCCATCTTGATCAAAGTCGAGGTAAGCACTCATATCGATATCATGGGGAGAAGGGAGGATGGGCTGCCCGTTGTTCAGGACTTTGAATTCCCAGTTGATTCCGCCAGCGTCATCATCCGATCCGCCACCACCGCCTTGCTGCAGACCGCGGCTACGGAAAATCCACATGTGGGCGTAGTTTCCGGCGTTCCAGCGGTCATTCCCGCCGAAGATGTCAGGCCAGGCATTGTTATCAAAATCTGCCACAGCCGTGGCCACAGTTCCGGTCACGTCACCGTCTGTAATCGGTATCTCCTGACGGGTGAAATTCCCGGTCCCGTCGTTTTGGTAGTAGACAAGATAGGGAACATCGTGGACCGTCCCGGCTATGACATCGATGTCCCCGTCCCTATCGAAATCAGCCGCATCCACTGAGGAGCCGCCGCGCTTGCCCGTAAACTTTGTCCTCTCGTCGTAGCTCAGTTCTGTGATCTCCCAATGGTCGACATCGAAATTATCGACACCCGGGTTCCTGACCAAGTAGATCCTATCCTGGCTTATCACCAGCATGTCGATGTCTTCATCGTTATCCATATCTATAGAGAACAGGTGGTCGGCAGCCCAGTTGCAGTAGATCTTATGGCTCATGAATTTTTGGGTGAAGTCCAGGGTGGGAGAGACGTTATGGGGTTCGAAGTCGGGATCGGTCGCTGTCCCACGATTAATATACATAGCCGCTACAAACTCGGTGTACCCAAACTCATCCCGTCTGTTCTTGTAGAAGAAAAAATCCAGGAGGCCGTCGTCGTTATAATCGGCTACGCTAATAGAGGCAGGTCCGACATGAAGCCCCTCTTCGTAGACTTCGTTTTCATTAATAAAAAATATTTTTCCATCATCATCGAGGCCGTCGCCGTTAAGGTCTTCGTAGAAGTTTTCGACGAGGATCAACCGGTAGTTGTTGGCGATATCCAGTCCGATGAGGTCGGGATACCCGTCTCCGTTGAAATCCCCCGCATCGGTGACGTACATCTTGGCTCCCATCCCGGCAGGTTCCATCACGGCAAAATTGCCTCCCAGGTAAGGCAAAGATATCGGGCCAGAGGGCCAGTTTATAACGGTCGTGTTTTTGACATCCTTAAATTCTGCTTCATCAAAATTCTCTGTGAACGTGTTAAAAATCTCGGTACACACTTGCTGAGCCCAGAAGTTCATAGAAATGACAACAAGGCAGATCACAAAAAGCGGCAGCCAAGTTTTCATCTTATTCTTACTCATAGTCATCCTCCTAATAAGAGGCTCCAGGAAGTTCGACGGCCAACTCGATCTCCAATCTCGAAGTGATGACCGCGCTCCCGAAGGTGAAGCTTCCGATGCAGACGAGCAGCGCATCTCCCGGCTCCGGAGCCCCCCCCGCAGCCTCATCATCGATCAAAAAGGCGGTGTAGGTGTACCGAGTGTCCAGAACACCCATTCCGTCTTTATGGTAAGGCTGTTTGCAGAACAGGACATTAGCCAGATTGCTCGTCCCGTCCTCGTCAGGATCGATGTATTCTAAAATTTCCGCATCGGTCAGTTTTCGAAAATAATTGTTAGATATCGGAAGATCGATACCGTTGGGATCTTTCAGGTAATGATTCTCGAAACTGGTCCAGGTCAGGTTTAAGAAATAATCTTCGATCGCTATCCAGGTGGCATCGAACCCGGCCTCGGCGGCGTTGAAAGCCTGCTGCTGGGTGCGGATGTTACCGGCCACCTGAGGCCCGGTTGCCGTCACGGTCAACAGCACGACACCGACGGTCAGTAAAAAGGAAAGAGTCAGGATGACCACGATCAGGGCCACACCTTTTTCTGATTTCTTGAAGGACTTTCGCTTCTCATTCATATCGATCTCTCCTGTTTTTATCTCGCACCAGTGTTGTAGATGCTGAGAGAAAGGTTCCGGATGTTGGCGGTCGATACCAAGAGGAATCTTCTGTGCTTGTCATCCTGAGAACCCACAGGACTGTTGGCCACTGCCGGCCTCCTGTAAAGATGAAGGTTTGCTGGGGGTCTCTTCCCGACGCTGACAAAGGGATTGGGGGTTTTTCCCAGTATCCAGATCCGAACCTGGCGAATCCGGCTGATATCATCCGTCGTCCAGGCATTGTTCCAGTCAGTGAAGCCGAGAAAATTCCCGCTGGCGTCAATCTGATTGTACTGGAAC
Source organism: uncultured Eubacteriales bacterium (assembly GCA_964348035.1). Taxonomy (GTDB): domain Bacteria; phylum Acidobacteriota; class Aminicenantia; order Aminicenantales; family Aminicenantaceae; genus CAYFXE01. The sequence continues at coordinate 6,125 of CAYGBF010000144.1, forward strand.
TGAAGGTTTTCGATGTTTTGGGCCAGAGCCATGTGGACTAAGTTCCCTGTGTCTGAGACTGTCGTGACATACAGGGTATTCGGAATTCCCACATATCCATCCTGACCAACCGTTAAATTTAGAGACGGATAATCTCCGGGAACACCAGTTGAATCGAGCCAGTAGTGCTTCAATTGTCCGAAGGTAATGTATCCATCATCGTAACAATCTGCTGAACAGAAGGAATCCACCAATCCCCCTGGGGGGTTCCACTGAGACTTCCCTGGCTGCATGTTCATATGAGCGACTCCAGATCCACAGCCAAAGACACTGTTGGAAGAAATGTAGCGCCAGGCAAAACAACCCGGGCATTCTGTCGATATGACGATAACCACCCTATTCTCATACCCCTCTGGGCAATCATAGGGAGAATTTTCTAGTTCAAATTCGTACAGAAAAGCCGTGGCGGCCCCTCCGCCGCCTCCTCCTTGGTAATTTTGGATCTTCAGTTTCAAAGGATCATCAAAATTTCCCACAATCATCAGTGAATCTGCCGATTCAGGAGAAGGCCCGAACCCATCCTCGCCTTCGAGGAAATATCCTGATATATCCGTCGTTAATCCCACGCCTGTGGACCTAAGATCTCTGGTGATAAAAAACATCGAGGACCTGACATCATGCTGCACCTCGGCAAAAGCCTGATGGTCGACGGATAACTTGTTGCTTTTGGTGTACAGAGATAAGGTGCCCAGGATTATAACCATCATCACCGCGCTGCCGATCAGGAGCTCGATGACGGTAAAACCTTTCCTGGATCTCCCGGTATGTTTTCTTTGCGGATTTTTCATTTTTTCCTCACCTGCTGATGATCGTGTTGACATCGGTTTTGACCTTGTACTTGGTGGGATACTTCACGAGCTCGCTGGATGCCACTCCGAACTGATCGGAGGCGAATACGAGCACGCGGACCGACCAGTTGACCCCGTTCTGCTGGACCTGGGTTAGGCGTCTGAAGTCATACGTTCCGTCGTTGTTGGTATCGATCTGTTCATCGATCGTCCCGGCTGTCAGAGTGTTCAGCTCCGTGAAGGTCAGGTTTCTCAGTCCGTCTATCTGCTCTTGGGCAAGATAGGTGGAGCTGGTCATCCGGTCTGAGCGGGCGTTGTTCATCACGCTGTAAGTAAAAAGCTGGGCCAGACCTAAGAGGGCAATCCCGACCAGGGCGATCCCGATGACGACTTCGAGAAGGGAAAATCCTGCTTTCCCGGCTTGATCCTTTTGAAGGAATTTGACTTTAGTCGTTATTTTATTTTTCATCGCTCTTACTCACTGTTGGTTTTTTCATAACGCACAGAACCTCCATCCCG
>CAYGBF010000145.1:0-11671 GCA_964348035.1 uncultured Eubacteriales bacterium
GGAATGGCGGACCAAGGGATGTGCTGATGTCGAAGGGCCAGACGGGAGGAAATACGCGTTAAAGTATGCTTTTTTCGAGGATTCGACAGCCCATGATGGTTATAAAGCATGCGAAGGCATTTCTATTCCGACCTTAATCGTCCATGGTGACCAGGATGAAACAGTTCCCGTGAGTCAAAGCCAGAAAGCCTCGATTCTCATCAGGGGCTGTCGATTAGAAATTATCGAAGGTGCGGACCATAGGTATTCCAAACCTAGGGATTTTGAGAAGATGCTGGATTTGATCTCAGGGTTTATCCGTCAGCATTCCTGACGGCTAAAGCGAACTGATCGTTCCTTCCCGATACAGCTGGTTCGAGTCCTTAACCTCTATTCCCGATGATTCGATAAACCCGATGACCTGAGCCAGGGTTTCTATCATTTTCTGTTTGTCATCGGGAAGGCGACCTTCCACGCCTCTGTAAATAATTTTGTTGTCCGCCCAGAGGTAATTCGTGAGATGGTCGCTGGCCAGAATGCAGTCCTCAAGATCGAGGGTTTCGAGAAAAAGTTTCACTTCTTGGAGCCTCTCCAGAGGAGGGGTGTTGACGAATTCCCCCTCTTCAAGCTTCACAGCCAGAGGAGTCTCTTTCTGGATAGTCAGGGTGCGGAGTCTTATGAAATCTGGATGGGCGGCGTTGAGGACCTTAGCGCTTTTGACGGCATGCTCCTTCCACCTCTCGATGCCACCTGCTCCGCTTATGACATAAAAAGAAACCTCAAATCCGGCCTGTTTGGCCTTGCGTCCTGCCCGAATCATCTCTTCCGGAGAGGCCCCCTTACAAAGCCAATCGAGAACAACAGAATCCCCAGATTCCAGCCCGATATGGAGTCGGTCCAGTCCGGCTTCACGAACTGATGTGAGATATTCTTTCTTCCGGCTCAGGATGGTCTTCGCCCGGGCGTAGGAAGTGATACGCTTGGCTTCTGGGAATGTTTCCTTTATAAAGTGCAGAATCTCGGGGAGGCGGTTGTAGACGAGGTTATCGCTGTCTCCCAGAAATACAGACTGGATGGGGCCGTAGATCTCTTTCGCCGTCAGCACATCATCTTTCAGCTCGGTCAAGGATTTTGTCTCGAATTTGAGAGGTTTATACATAGCGCAGAAGGCACACCTGTTCCAGGGGCAGCCGCGCGTTATCCGGATCAGGGCGCTCGCCGCCTCATTCGGAGGCCGGAAGGGGGGAAAATCATACATTCTAGGTATAAAGGCCGGTTAATTCCTGGGAAAAGAGGCTTTTAGATGCCAAATTCTCGGAACGTTTTTTACTGATCTGGAAGAATTTACTTCTTGACTCGCTCCATCTCGACAGCACCCGTTGTCCCGTCCTCGACTTCCCAGTAACCGCTCATTGTATCACCCTCGACTTCCAGGTTCATCCAGACAGTCATGTACTCGTAACCATCGAAGATCGAGAAATGAAAGGTGAGGGTTCCATCCTGGAATTCGATATCTTCGCATTCAACATCCACGAGCATACCCAGCGAGTCGGAAGCTGTTCCGGTGTATTCGCCGTCAATTTTTTCAAGAACCAAGGTAAGCTCATCGGTTCCCTGTTCGGGCACTTCAGTCTGCCCGACCCATGTTCCGCTCAGGTCGACATCTTGACTATGGGAGAGTCCGCTCGAAACGACAAACAGGAAAAGAAAAACAGTTAAAATGATAGGTAGGTTTTTCATACACCACTCCTTTTTTGAGATTAATTAGACGTCAACTATTATCTGCATCTAACTACTATTATAATACGGAATTCGATTTTGAAAAGTTCTGTGAATGTGGTTATGGATTCTGAGTGTCACCTTACAGGACACTTGATGAGGGATGCGCTCGATCTTAGGGATGAGGACAACTGGATTCCATTCTTGACGATCGGCTTGTATGCCCCGCGGCTTGCCGCGGGGAACCGATCGTCAGGGATCCAATTTTGTTGCCTGCCGAAGCCTGCTCCTGCGAAGGCAGGAGCTTGCACCTGCGAAGCCTGCACCTGCACCTGACTACTCAGGTGTAAACTCCGGCAGGTGGCAGGCGCAGGGTGCGGGTTCATGCCCCGCCCGAGAAGGGGAGGCCGAGAACCCGATCTTGTATCGGGTGACGAAAGCAGAGCTTTACTAGAAGGAAACGAGTCAGTTCCCCCTCCAAGTTGACTGAGGAGAGGCCTTGTCCGATACGATCTGTCCATCGATGCCGATAACGATTTTTTTCACGTTCATCGGCCTACCTGACATCTCGACGGCTTTTTCCACGATATGGACCAATCCGCTGCAGCAGGGGACAACCATGGTGGCCACAGTCAGGGAATAGACCGTGTTGTTCTTGAGGATTTCTGCGAGCTTTTCGACGTATCCGGACAAGTCATCCAGCTTCGGACAGGCAATGACCAGCTTTTTTCCTTTGAGGAGGTCTTGATGAAAACTTCCTAGGGCAAAGGCCGTACAATCAGCAGCCACCAGCAGATCGCTTTCGTTGAAGTACGGAGCGAAAGGAGACACCAATCTCAACTGGATAGGCCACTGGCTGAGTTCTGACGCGCCATCTATCCTCTGGGCTGATTTTGAGGGCGTTTGTCTCTGTATTTCTTGGGCCATGCTCCCTGGACATCCCATCGGAAAATGAGGGACTGAGGGCTTTGGGTCCCCGGAATCTTCCGCCTTCCCCCCCTCTATTCCGTGAACGTGCTTGGCCGCTTCTTCTCCTCGCGTTTTCAGAACGTGTTGATGAGTGGCTTTGGGGTTATAGGCCTCACTCTCCCTTTCCACTATCTTCAAAGCATCTGTCGGACAGACATCCAAACAGGCCCCCATCCCATCACAGAATATCTCTTTGACGAGTACGGCCTTATTTTCTTCATCGAGCACCAATGCGCCTTCAGCACAGGCCTCTGTACACAAGCCACACCCATCACACAGGTCTCGATCTATTTCGATGATTTTTCTTTTGGCCATGATCATTTCTCCTTTTTGATCTTCATCGTGCTTTTCTACAGATATAATAACAAGGAGAGATTGGTACTTCCTTGACTTTAGTCAAAATAGAAAGAAGGTGAATATGAATGTGATGAGGATTAAGAGACCACTTCTGATCTCAGCTTAGGGCAGTTCTTAATATGAATCTGATTCCCTTCGACCTCTATCAGGTCTTCATCCTGAAGTTGTTTGAGATTCCGAGAAAGAGTTTCGCTGATCGTTCCCAAGATTTTGGCCAGTTCTCCTTTCCTCTGCTTCAACTCGACAGAGCATGTCTGCTCGCCGGGACAGCGGGACAGAAGGTACTGGATCAGTCTTTGGCGAACGGTTTTTAATCCCAGGGATTCGATCCTTTTATTCAAGATGAGACATTTCTCAGCCAGGAGGTTCAAGAAAAATTTTGCGATTTTTGGATCCCTGTCAATGGCAGAAAGAATTTTTTCCTTTTCGAAGAAAAAAACCCGGGCCTGCTTAACAGCCTGCGCATAGAAGGGAAAGGCCGGAGAGACAAAGACGATGGCCTCTCCCAGAAAATCCCCCGGGTTCAAACGCGTGACTTCGATTTCCTTCCCTTGTTCATCCATCTTGAACACCCGGATTTCACCCGCTTCGACATAATAAAAACCCTCGGCCTTGTCTTGAACATAGAAGAGCATTTCGTCTTTTTGGTACGTTTTCGCTCGCCCTAACTGTTTCAGGCGAGAAGGAATCGGCTCAATCATGGCTTCTTGCTGTCGTGAAAAAAGGGCATTATATAACTCTCCATTTTAAACATATTTTAGGAGAAAGAAGATGACTCTTCAAGCCACAAAGGATATGATTGCTCAGCCCCAAACTATCATTTGACATGGTTTTTTATAATGATATAAAGTATATGAACTCATGTTGAGTAAGTCGCGATGAGGAGATACTGTTCAGGGAAATGATCCTCTCTTTCCGGAGGACATTTTATTCCCTTCCAACGAAATAGAAAAATAGGGAAAGGAGCGTAATCCCGCTTTCATTGAATGCTGAGATGGAAACACTAAAGATCGCCAGTGATTTAGCTGAGGTGGAAAGGGTTAGAGGTTTCCTCAGAGAATCCCTCGAGGGACTGCATCTGACCGAGAACGCTTATTATATTATCGAGCTCTCACTCCTTGAAATATGTATCAATATCATCCGTTACGCCTATCCTGAGGAAAAGGGAGAAATTTTTCTCAAGACATGGGAGGAAGAGGACAAGATTTTCTTGGAGATAAGGGACAAGGGGATTCCTTTCGATCCTACAGAATCCGAGGCTCCCGATATCGATGAAATCCTCAGGAACGAACGGAAGGGCGGATTAGGAATCTTCCTGGCGCGAGAACTGATGGATGGATTTTCCTATAAACGGAGAAGTAATCAGAACGTTTTGACGATGTATAAGACAGTCCACGAACAGAAGATCTCAGAATAAAAACGGCTGTCTTTATTATTTTTTCTGGACCGTGTACAGGACTTTATCCTCTCCGAGTTTCTTAATCCTTTTGTCAAGCCATTTGATGATCAAGTCTCTCCGCTTCAGGATACATTCTATCTCTTTATCTGTCAGATATTCCCCGACAACGTCTCTTAGGATTTCAGGCGTGAGGCCTTTAAGTTTCTCGACGAGGGGTTTGGGGAGCTGTTTCATCAGCCGGGGGCCTTCATGGTATTTCTCGTCGTAGATGAGCCTCTTGGTGAATTTTTTCGAGGTTCGGAAGCTTCGAGAATGGTCGATCAGGATCATCCGCCAATCCTTAGTAATCAGGAACTGATTCTGATGGCGATCTTCGTTGGCGATCAGGTTATCAAAAGCCCGCTGAAGATAGAGAGCTCTATTCCAGTAGAAGACTTTGTAGGAAGGAGTTTTGATTTCTTGCTCGTATTTCTGTTTGAGGCTGATCTCATAATCCACCATTAATTGACAAGAACCGCGGTCACCTTGAAACCGTTTCTCGATAGTGGGAGGAACCATATCGAGGCCGAGATACTTATTCAGGCGGTAAGCCGCGATTTCCCATCTCCAGTTTTCCATAAATCCCTTCATTCGGCCTTCGCAGTTTTTCCAGATGGCCTGCTTGACGACTCCGTCTTTCTCGAGAGTCAACCTCCATGGCCGTGTGACGGCCTCTCGTTCTCCCCATGGTTGCTCTGAAGCTGTGATTTCTGCCTCTGCTAGGAATTGTTCCCAATTTTCTCTTTCTGCGATTTCTTCTGGGGTGAACTGCGCAAAAGATTGAATCAGAAATCCCGTGAGAACCAATAACAAGAGTGGGATCCATATTTTCTTACTCATTTCCTCTCCTCCTTAAGGCTTCTGAATGCTCATCCATTTTTCTTGAATATATCAAAAGATTATCGACCAATACAAGACTTAATTTTATCTTTATGATTTTGCCTCTTAGAGCATGTCTCTAGCTGCAAGCATTTACTCCAGCGGAGTGATTCGTATTATATTTTTCTTTTCCCAGAAAATCAAATTTTATAAGGATGTCATTGATTTTGAGTTTGACGACATCCTTTTTTGTGTATAATAGCCTCTTCTATGCTTTGGAATATCTCTGAGAGAATGATGTCGTTTTTTGGAAAAATTTTCCATACAAACTGGACATACCGAGAATTTTATTTTGTGAAAGGGACTGGTATGAGAAAAAAAGTATTTCTTTTGGCGGCCTTAATTATCTGTTTGTGTTGTGCCTCAGAGCAGAATACGTACACCATTCGTTTTCCGTACGAATGGTTGGATACTCCTGGCTATGGGGGCGACATCGATCAGCAAAAAATTGTCGAACCCTCGGATATCTGCTTTCATCCGACCCGGAAAACGCTTTTCGTTGTCAGTGACGAAGGAGAGGTGGCTGAGATTGAAACGGATGGAACACCCGTGTCGAATATAAAAATCCCTGGTGATTTGGAAGGAATCACCGTCGTTCCTGAATCCGGCCTTCTGTACGTGATGATGGAGGGAGATGACATCCTCCTCGAGTTGGATCCGGAGAAAAAGATCATCACCCGCCAGTTTCCTGTCAACAGAGGTTACCAGGGAAACCCCAACTTTCTCGAGAAAAAGGTTGAGGAGTACGATAACGGCCTCGAATCTGTTGTTTTTGTGCCTGATAAAAATCATCCGGAGGGAGGAACGTTCTACATGGGAAACCAGTGGGATCCTCCCTGTATTATAGAGGTCTTGGTTCCTCTAAAATCGAGTCAATCCGAGACGGCCGAGGCCAGAATCCTTCGCGTTCTGCCTTTTAAAATAGATGACCCGGCCGCTATGTACTATGATGCCAAAAAAGGCCTCTTGAACGTTCTAAGCGATGCAGACAATATCCTTGTTGAGATCACCCTAAACGGGAAACTGATTAATGAGTATGCATTTCTCGGGAATGAACAGGAAGGACTTGCCAGAGATGAAGATGGTTTTCTGTACATTGCTCAGGATACCGGGAAGATCATCAAGATCAAAGATTTACGGGAGAGGTAAAAAGAGATCAGAGACTATCTAGTCCAGTCATGCTAGATTTTCTTATTAAAAAAGACTTCATTCCACTCGATACGCTGCTTTCTTAGCTGATAATTTTTTATGCTGTTTCATGATGAGATAGCAAATGATGAGCATAACGGCTACCAGGACGAGGTTAAACGTGGCAAAGCCTTCAGTCTTCAAAGCAAGGTAAGTTGTTCCGATAAAAACAAGCAACGCCGATAACACATCGCCAGCCCGGTGAAAAAAAGTATCCGTCGCTACCTTGGCTTTGTACTTCTCTTCCCTCGAAGTGATAAGAAAAAGAGCATGACGGGTAGTATTCATCAGAGAATAATCCGTCCCGTTTTCTGCAACCTTGACCCAGTGAACAAGCATCAAAGAGGCCCCGAGCGCTATCAGGAAATATCCACCGAGAGCGATAAAAGGTAGGAAGAGAAGAGCGATTCTAACGCCGAACCACTTGAAAATTCGAGAAACCAAAAACAGCTGGATAAACAAAGCAACAAGATTAAAATATTTCATGAAGCCAGCATAGAATTTTCCGATGAATTCCTCCAAGCTTAATCCTCCGGCTGTGCCCATCTCTACGGCCTCTTTTCCTGTCCGTTCGACATAATCCCCTAAAATATACTCGCCGTTGGTGTTAATAAAATTGAGAAGCAAAACAAGGAAAGCAATGTAGAGGAGGTAACGCTTTTTGAAAAGAAGCTGAAAGCCTCCTCCTTTCTCCAACGGTTTTTCTTTTTCTTCTTTGCCTGCCTTCCCTTCCTCTTGAGTTTTTGCTGTGGCATAATCGGCCCTTTTTATCTCTCGGATATGGATGATCCAGGTGAGCAATATACATACGCCAAGAATTCCCCCCGCTACGAGCATCATTTGGTAAAGCCCGATAGGGTCAACAAGCCATTGAGCTATGTAGCTGCCAGAAAAGGCTCCGAAGGTGGCTCCGAAAGCAACCAGGGGAAACAACCTTTTTCCAGCTTCTTCTGTGTATATATCGTTGGCAAAGCCCCAGAACTGAGCTACGACCATCACGTTAAAGATTCCCACCCAGATAAAGAAGATAATCCCCATCGTTCCTAATTCAATTCCCCCGAGGGATATGAGGTAGAATATAACAAGATTGGAAATGAAGAAAAGAGTCACCCAAGTGATCAATTTCTGGCGGGGGAATTTAGAAGCAATCCCGCTGAATATCTTAACCACTAAGACGAGCAGAACAGCGATGGCAGCGGAGAGATAACTTTTCCACTGGGCGCCTTTTCCGGCTAAGATTAGGCCTTCTCTGACCGGCTTTATGATGTAATAGGCGGCGAGGAGGAGATAAACATTGAGCATCAAAAGGAGGGCTGTCAGTGCTTCTCCTGGGTAAACAGTCGTAAAAAGTCGGAGAATAGTATAGACGAGTCCTCCCGATTTTTGGGGATTCAGCATTTTATCATCATTTTGAGCGGGCATCAATTCCCTCCTTTTAGCCTTTCGTTAGGGATTATCATAGAAGCTTTATGGGCATGGATGTATCACTTTTCCTGCAGAAAGTCAAAAAGATTCCCTGGTTTTGTTAAAAGATTATGAGGTGATAGAAAGAGGGTTGGTATTCGGCCCTTTAGATCAGAAGTCAAAAAGGACTGAATCTTCGCCCTTGTCTTTTATCAGCTTCTGGAGGGTTTCGATGATGAGATCTTTACGTTGGATGAGGGCCTCGATTTCCTGATCGTTGAGGTAAGGCTGGAGATTTGATTTGATGAGTTCAGCATCCAGTTCGAGGATATTCTTGTAAAGCTTCCTCGAACATCGGAAGATCGAACAGCCCGGAACGAATTCAACCTCCGGCAGAAATGCCGTCGAATAATCGACCCGGCAGACTCTCCAATCTTTTTTGTGGATGAAGACATCATCCGGATTCAGGCAGTCCTCGTTTCGAACCAAATTTTCGAAGACTTTAATCTCATCCAGGGCGTTCTGGAATCTTTCCGGGTCGGGAGGATCGATGTTTCTTAATTTCCTCTCTAATTCTTTTATGCAGTCGATTAAGAAGAGTTGAAGAGAACCTGTGATTCCTTCGATTTTTCTCTCGATAACAGGGGGTACGATCATTAGGTCTAAAAGTTTACTCAACTCGTAGGCTGCGACATCGTATTTGTAGCTGTCGGCTAGAATTTGTGGTCGAGGTCGATTCATATGTTTGAAGATCCCTCTCCTTTCTGTCTTTCCATCGTCTAATCCTATCGTCCAGGGGGCTGTTCTTCCGGAGAGACTTTCTTTATCCACATACATGATCTCTGCTGTTTTTAGATAATTTTCCATCTCTTCAAAGTCTATTTCTGCTTGACCAGCGGTCTGAGATTCGAGAGAAAAGGTGGTGCCCAGGCCCAAGCTCAAACAACACATGATGACCAGATACCTATTCATATTCATCGGGGACATCCTTTAATTTGAATTTTCCGTTCTCGATGATCAAGGCGGTCAGGGCGCCTCCGGCAAAATGAGACATTCCAGTATCGATGGTCCAAATTTTTTCCATAAAACGGCTCTGGTATGCCGCTCCAATAGCAGGACTGCCCACTTTTGGAGTATGGGCGATGACCATGTGAGTTGCCCCAAGGTTTTTCAAGATTTCGTTGACTTCGTACGAGAACTCCGATTCTTCATTCAGAGCGAGTCCACGATACCAGAGAGGACCGTTGGGGTTGTAAATTAATCTCCAAGAGAAAGGTCGCTGTTGGAGGTCGGGGTGTTTGAGCATCAGCCGGAAAAAACTGAGCTCCTTGCGGAGAGTTTTGTTAATGTCCTCCAATTTCCAGGTAGAAAATTCTGGGCTGATGCCCCCATGGGCAAAGATGACCTTGTTTATTTTGATGACTGCACTTTTTTCCAGGAGCCATTTGCCGTATTTGTCGTTAAAATTCTCTACGTATTTTTTCTGGGCATCTTCGTTCTTTCTCAACTGGTGTTCCCAAAACTTCCTTAATTCTTCGTTCGAAGAGAGATCCAAATTCGTCGGATCCTGTCCGTCTCCTCCAGCTTTTTTCAGGAACTCTCTTTCCTTTTTCTGTCTGTATTTTTCAGGCAGGAAAGAAACAAACTGCTCTAGCGTAACATAATCGGGATAGTCGAAAGCAATACCAGTGATGTTCATCTCTTCGTGATTGCCCAACAGGACATGAACCTTACCCCCGGCCTGCTCAGCCTCCTCCTCGAGTCTCATCAGCAGGTCAAGCGTCTGTTTGGCATCGTCCCCTCTGTCCATGATATCTCCCATCTGGACAAGATGGGTCTTCCCGGCACTCCAGCGCTGGTTTTCGTCGATGATACCAAAATATTTGAGAATCTTGACGAAATTGTCATGGGCGCCGTGAACATCGCCGACAGCGACAATTTTTTCAACGCCAGTCCAAACATACTGCTTTTTGGCCGCATCGACCGAAGAAAATAAGAGAAAGATAAGGGTGGCGAGGATGATCGGAAGGATTGATCTTTTTTTATGGATGTTTTCTGCGTTGAAAATCATTGACAATTTCCTACCCTCTCAAATTTATCGCACGGTTAAAAATGTGCTCACCACTCATATTTATACCAGAGTCGAAAGAATTGGTCCAGACTTTTCGCTGTCAGCAGGGGAAGGGATTTTCATGATCATATTGACTTTAGAATACTGTTCTGATAAAAGCTAAAGAGATACAAACTCCCTATGATCGGAGATGCCGGAAAGACTATCAGGGAGTGTTCCACAGATATTGAGTGAGACTGAAAAAAAACAGGCCTCAATCGATATTAGAGGAGAGGACAAATAAGATGGTCATTAATACAAGAGAAAAAGAAGACGTCATTATCTTTGATATCGAAGGAGAAATCAGAAGATCCGATATAAGCGATGTAACCCTTCACCAACTCGTCAAAGACCAACTGGATGTCGGGAAGAGAAACATCCTGCTCAATTTCCAAGACGTCGAATTCATCGACAGTTTTGGAGTCGGTGAGATACTGGCCAGTTACATCTCCACCCATAACTTAGGCGGGAAGCTCAAGATAGCCAGAATATCCAAAAAGCTTTATCTCGTCTTCCAAGTCACCATGCTCACTAAGGTTCTCGAAATATTCGACGAAGAGGATAATGCCTTAGATAGTTTTTTTAAAGAATAACCATCAGCCCCTCTCTCTAGATGAGCCTATTCTATGGCAAGGAACCGCCTGTATAAGATTCTCTCCCGAATCGTCGACATCAAGCCTGGGGAATTTAAGATCTCCCTTCTTCTTTTTTCTTATTATTTTCTCATCATGGCTCCCTATTACATCATCAAGCCCGTCAGGGATGCAAAATATTTAATCGGCCCGGGATCATTGCGACTTCCCGTTGCCTATCTGGCCACTGCCATTTTTATGGGATTCTTTGTGGCTTTTTACTCTCGGCTCAGAGTCAGAGTCCTGAGACGTGTTCTCATCATTTCCAGCTTGGTTTTTTTTGTTGTGACGTGTTTTTTTTCAGGACTGTTTTTTATTCAAAATTTGAGTTGGATGCCTTTGGCATTCTGGATATGGGCCAACGTTTTAGTCATTGTTCTGACCACTCAATTCTGGATAATGGTGAACGTTGTCTTTAATCCGAGGGAAGCCAAAAGGATGATCGGTTTTTTTACCAGCGGAGGGATATTAGGAGGTGTTTTTGGGGGATTACTCACGGGGTATTTGGGTGGAAAAATTCCTGATTATCTTCTGTTCATAGCGACTGGATTGTTCTTGGCCAGCATTTTTGTTGTGAATTCCATTTTCATCTGGCAGAGGAAAGAGACAATCACTCCGGCAGGATCAATTTATGAGGATAAGGTCGAAAAAGAAGATTTATCTCGAGTGGGTTTCAGAGACTGCTTCGATACTGTCAGGAAGAATTATTATTTGTTGATTTTAGCCGCCATCGTAACTCTGACCTTTGCCGTTCCCACGTTCATCGATTGGCAGTCAAAGACCATTATCGAGAATATATACCAGCCGGATGAATACACAACATTTTTTGGCTATTTTCATGCCGGATTATTGGTTGTTCCTTTTTTTATATCGATTCTGATGACAAGCAACATCATCAAGCGATTCGGCATCCGTTTGACCCTCCTCCTTTATCCCCTGATTTTGCTGCTGTGTTCTCTGGGAATTGCCGCTGTGCCTGGTATATTCTTTGCTATC
>CAYGBF010000146.1:0-3420 GCA_964348035.1 uncultured Eubacteriales bacterium
TCTCCTCTCCTGAGGAGAGGAGCCGTGCCCGCTCGGCCCTGCTAGGGTTTTCTCAACACCCTACCTGATCCATTTCATATCTCAATGTGGTTTACTATCACGGTTTTGGGGATGCTTCCCAAGGTTGATGAAACAGAGTCTCTTCGTTCGATTGATTTCAGGTTTCTCCTGTGCTATAAGCATTAATTCCTTACTGAGGGAAAAATGATCTCGATCCACATAAAATTATGGAGAGAATACATGTTTAGAAAAAAAACCTTCGGTATTTCTCTAACATTTGTTTTTTTGTTGGGAATTATACTCACTCCTTCATTAGCGGAGGCCTTACGGAAAAAAGCGCTAATCTTCCAGGACATCATGAAGTTCAGGGAGATTCATAGGCCTATCATCTCCGAGGATGGAGTGTGGGTAGCTTACAACGCTCAGCCTGATAGAGGAGATGGAGAGGTCATCATCCATGACCTGAAAAGAGGAAAGGTTTTTTCTGTCGAAAGAGGAGACAATCCTGTCATCTCTAAAGATACCAATTGGGTGGCCGTGATTGTTAAACCAGAAGCTTTGGAACTCGAAAAGGCGGACAAGAAAAAACCAAAACAGGGGATGGCTCTTCTGGAAACTCAGACTGGAAAAGTAGTCAATTTTGAGAAAGTCCAGCGTTTTTCCTTCTCGGATGATTCAAAGTGGCTAGCCTACCATCACTTTAAAGAAGAAGAGAAGAAAGCCGAAAAGGAAAAACCAAACCAGGAAAAAGAGAAACCTGAGACTCCGGAGAAGAAGAAAAAAGAAGAAAAAATCGGCACAACCCTGGTTCTCCGCCATTTAGGACAGGGTAAAGAGCAAAAAATCTCCTATGTGGAATCCTTCGCTTTTTCTCCCTCCTCAAAATACCTGGCTTACACGCTGGCCCAACCAGAGGGTAAGGGAAATGGACTCTCCATCATGGATTTATCAGAAGAGACTCTACCTCGAAATCCCATCGATCAAAGCGATAAAGGACGCTTCGTCCTTCCCACCTGGCATAAAAAGGCGGACAAACTGGCATTTTTGTCCAAGCCTGGTGATTCGGATAAGATGAAGGATTCGTATTTTCTATGGGTATGGGACGGCAAAGACGAAAAAAAGATCCAGGCGGTCTCCCCTGAGGATGCGCCACATGGGTGGATGATTCCCGAGAAGAACCGTTTGAGTTGGACAGAAAATGGTCGAAGACTCTTCTTCGGTTTTAAGCCCCAAGATGATTTTGAAGAAAAGAAGGAAGAAGAAAAAGATAAGCAGGAATTGAAAGAGAGCGATCTCTTCGATGTTGAAAAAATCCTCCAGAAAACAGAAGTCGATGTCTGGCACTGGAATGATCCGTTCATCAATCCCCACCAGAAAAAGATGTGGCCGCGAGTCAAGGATCGGACCTATTTGGCTGTCTATCACCTAGACGCCGATAAAGTGGTTCCCCTTGCCGATCAAGCGATGCCGGTGGTCCGGATTCCAGAAAATCCTCACTGGGCCCTCGGCCTTTCCGATGTTCCCTACAGAAGAGAAGTCACCTGGGATGGAAGGTTCAATGATGTTTACACTGTCAGCCTTGATGACGGCTCTCGGAAAAAAGTGGTCTCTCGCCTTGGTCAGGGAAGAAACAGCCTCTCCCTTTCCCCCGAAGGTCGCTTCATCGTCTATTACCAGGATAAGAACTGGCATCTGTATGATGTTAACTCTGGATCGGTCCGCAATCTGACGGAGTCTCTTAAAATCCCCTTTTTCAACGAAGATCATGATTATCCGAGCGACCCTCCTGGTTATGGCCTGGGCGGTTGGGTAGAAGATGATCAGGCTGTCCTGATCTACGATAAGTATGATATCTGGCAGTTTCCCACCAAAAGGGGAGAGCTCCTCAATTTAACCGAAGGAGAGGGCCGAGAACAAAACACGACTTTCCGTGTCCTCCGTCTGGATCGAGAGCAGAGATTCCTGAAGAAGAGTGAATCGCTCCTGCTTTCTTCATACCGGAACTTGAAGAAGAATAATGGCTTTTTTTCCTGTAGGGTTGGACGACCCGGTGTTGAGAAAAGGTTGGAGGAAGAGAAAAAGTTTAGAGTTTTAGCCAAAGCCAAGAAAGCCGATGTCCTGATGTACACGAGGGAAAGCTACCAGGAGTTTCCGGATATCTGGGTTAGCGATGGTAAATTCAATGCTCCCCGAAAAGTATCCGATGTCAATCCTCAAACCGGTGAGTTTGCCTGGGGGAGCGCCGAGCTTGTCGAGTGGAAGAGCCTGGATGGGATTCCCCTCCAAGGGGTTCTGATAAAGCCAGGTAATTACGAATCCGGAAAGAGATATCCGGTGATCGTCTATTTTTACAGGTTCTTTTCTCAGCGGCTTCATGAGTTTAACCAGACCGTTGTCAATCACCGGCCCTGCTTCCCCTTCTACGCCAGCAACGGCTATGCTGTCTTCCTCCCTGATATTCGGTTCGAGGTGGGTCGTCCCGGGTTTGCGGCGACAAAGTGCATCGTTCCCGGAGTCCAGAAATTGATCGATATCGGAATAGCCGATCCTGAGAAAGTCGGTCTTCACGGCCATTCCTGGAGCGGCTATCAGACGGCCTTTGTCATCACTCAAACCGATATCTTCGCCGCCGCCATAGCCGGAGCGCCCGTCTCCAACATGACCAGCGCCTACAGCGGTATCCGTTGGGGATCTGGACTGGCCCGCCAGTTCCAGTATGAAAAATCTCAGAGCCGGATCGGCGGCAGTCTGTGGGAATACCCGGAGCGCTACATCGAGAATTCTCCGGTCTTTTTTGCCGACCGGATTCGGACTCCCTTGCTTATCATGTTCGGGGATGAAGATGGAGCCGTTCCCTGGTACCAAGGCATCGAACTCTACCTGGCTATGCGGCGTCTAAGTAAAGATTGTATCTATCTCGTCTATAATAACGAACCTCATCATCCCCAAAAATATGCCAACAAGTTGGACTATTCCATCAAGATGAAACAGTACTTTGATCATTATTTGAAGGGAATGCCGGCGCCTGTGTGGATTACGAAAGGCGTCCCTTACAAGGGAGAATAAACTCAAAAAAATTTGATTTTGGGCCCTTTATAAAAAGAATTTAAGAATTATGGAAGTCCATCCTCTTGACATTAGCATTCTAATTGGCGCAAAAATCCCCAATCCGTTTTATTTCCAATTCACAGCATAGCGCTTGACATATCGATAGCCTTCTTCATCCTCATAGAAAGCGTACATTTTTTTCTTCATCCAAACTTTCGGGCTGGCCTCAAGAGGAACTTTTGTGATATACCGACCTTCAGGATCAAAAATATCATAAAAATGACTTTTCCCATCCTTGGTCTTTTCGTCGGTGCGGACATAGATTCGTCCTTGATCGTCGCACGTGAATTCCATGAATGCTAGGTGATGCTT
>CAYGBF010000147.1:0-3509 GCA_964348035.1 uncultured Eubacteriales bacterium
TATAATCAATAAAATGAGGAAAAAAGCATTATTCTGGATAGTGGTCGGAACTGTGGTTTTGATGACCTCTGGGTTGAACGCCGAGAGTCTGGATATTCCCTCCCGGCGCTGGGGGATCAGTTTTGGCAATTCAAAGGACTTCACCGGCCTGCGGTTCAACATTCGAGACAGCCAGGTCCGGCGGGTGAACGGAGTCAATGTCACCCTTTGGTACCCAAAAAAGGACAACACCGAAGCCGTTGTCAGCGGCCTCTCCCTGGGGATCGCCCCTGGAGGTGCCCACATGAGGGGCATCCATATCGGCCTCCTCGGCGCGGGCGCTACCTCTAATATGACGGGCATCAACCTCGGTCTTCTCGGTGTCGGAGCCGGTGAGAACCTCACCGGAATCAATATCGGAGGACTGGGTGCCGGTGCGGGAAAGAATATTGCTGGTATCAATATAGGCGGTTTTGGGGTGGGCGCAAGCGAAAACGCTACGGGTCTTAACATCGGTGGACTCGGAGTCGGAGCCGGGAAAAACATGTCGGGGATCAACATCGGAGGCCTTGGAGTCGGGGCCGGTGAGAACCTCATTGGAATCAATATCGGCGGGCTCGGTGTCGGAGCGGGCCAAAGGCTTGTCGGTCTGAACATCGGTGGGCTGGGAGCCGGAGCTCCGGAGGTCAAAGGCATCACGATCGGTGGATTGGGAGTCGGCGGACAATCCATCACAGGCCTGCACATTGCTGGAATAATGGTCCGGGCCGAGGATGACGGCCAGATGATCGGGCTGGCCATCAGTCCTGTAAACTACATCAAAGGCACTCAAAAGGGCGTGTCCATCGGAATCGTAAACTACGCCTGGAGATTAAAAGGAGTTCAGATAGGTTTGATCAACATCGTCCGGTACAATACCTCGATCGCAAAAGTGCTCCCGATAATAAACGTGGGTTTTTAGAGTCTGACAAAGAATCCTACCGAAACTACCTGTATTTTTATTCCTCTTTGAAGGTTAGGCCGGAAACACGGTAAGGCTCTTCGGAATCGAGCTCAAAGACAATCCTGAGCTGCTTCCCCGAGCTTTTTGATTGAATCAGAAGTTCAGCCTTGAATTCACTCGTTTTTTTTGCCCCGAGAAGCTCTATCTCACCCATGGCATCAAATATCTGTTTGAAAACAGATAGATGTTCCTCCATAGAAAAATGGTTGATGAACTCTGGAGTCAAATTCTCTTCGACGAATTGTTTTGCTTTTTCCAAATCTTGGCTGTTCAAAGCATCCAGGATAGCACTGGCCCGCCGGCCTGTCGGTGAGTCAGGAAGCCCCCATTTTCTCGCCATCGAGGCCCTTTTCTTAAACTCCCCTGGTTTGATCGTCTGCGGCTCTTCGCCTTTAAGGATAATAGAGATCTGTTTTCCCAGGAAAGAAGCGCTCATGTTGTCATGGGCGTTTGTGGCCACGATGATGTAGTTCTTCTCCTTGGGGTACTCGAAGACAACGGCACTGAACCCGAAATCATTAGCTCCAGCATAGGCCATGGGCATTCCTTGAGGATCGTACATTTTCTGTTTTGCCTTTTTGGAAAGGATTTTATCGGCTTCGAGGGCTTGGATCCACTTGAAAAGTTCACCGACTGACGAGACCATCCCTCCTCCCCCGACGAGTGCCCATGTCATGTGGGGCCAATGATAAGGTGAATTTATCTTGCCTATCTTCCTTCCTTCATACCCGACAGCCACTTCATCTTCTTTCCACAGCGTATCCCGATAAAAACCTGTCCGTTTCATCCCCGCCGGTTTAAATAAGTATTCCTTGAGAAAGGATTCGTAGGATTGTCCCGAGACGAGCTCGATGATTACGGCGAGGAGTGTGTACCCAGAATTGGAATAAGCCTCACGGTCTCCAGGCTCGAAGCGAAGCTTCTGGTTGAGAATAGTTTTCAATGCCTTTTCTCTGTCCATTTCCTCGAAGTCGCCCTTTGTATCGTGGTATTCGTGAAAACCAGCCGTATGCTCGAGGACCTGTTCGATGGTAATTTCACTTTTGTCCGTGGGAATATCGTCGAAAAACTTGGCAAGGGGATCACTTCTTTTGAGCTTCCCCTGCTCTTCTAGTTTTAAGATGGCCGCTCTCGTGAATCGTTTGGTTATAGATCCAATATCGAAGACCGTATTCTTCTTTACCGGGATGTTTTTTTCTCTGTCGGCCAGCCCGTATCCTTTGTGGAGGATGATTTTCCCTCCCTTGGCGACCAATACAGCTCCTGAAAATCCTGCTTTGACAGCCGTGAGTACATAACTTTCCAACTTTTTCTTGAGGTTATCCTCAGGACTGGCGAGTGTGGGTTTAAATTGACTGGAGAGGAATATAATAACGAAAATAATGAGGGCGTATCTTTTTCGGCACATGTTTATCTCCTTTTCAATGAGATTCTAATTATTTTCGGATGTTTAAGCAATTTGAGGTCGGTCATGATGTCCTCGACCGACAAAACGCAATCGAATAATACTACTCCAGGATTTCTAGAAAAGTTGCATCAGGAAATAATCGTCGAAGATAATGGATTCAGACCGGTTTGTTATTCGTATTTTAAGGACGAAAGAGACTTATTTTTAGACCTATCTTATTTATTTTAAATCAAAAAAATCGATCCGATCCCATTATCCCTCATTCATACCGCAGGCTGTTTGCTGGTTTGGCACAAGCTGATCTTACGGTCTGGAAAATGAATGTCATTACGGCCAAAAATACAGTCATAAAACCAGCCAACACAAACACGATCCACCCTATTTTTGCCCTGTAAGCAAAATTCTGCAGCCACTTGTTCATCATGAACCACGCCAAAGGCCAGGCGACGACATTGGCGAGTATAATCCATTTAACAAACTCTCTGGACAGAAGCAGTATCACACTCCCGGTTGATGCGCCGAGCACCTTCCGGATGCCGATCTCTTTAGTCCTTACCTCTGAAGTAAAGGACACCAATCCCAACAGTCCAAGACAGGCCACCAGAACGGATAGAGACGAAAAAATAACGAAAATCTTCTGCATTTTCTTCTCGCTCGTGTACAGTTGATTAATCCGATTATCCAGGAAGCCGAATTCAAACTGTTCTCCGGGAAATGTGCTGCGCCATTTTTCTCGAATAAATGCCAGAGTTTTTTCTACATCACCGGGGGCAATCCGGATGGAAATCGCCCGTATATAATCTGGTTCGAGTATTATGGCCACCGGTTCAACTTCCCTCCGCAGAGATTTATAGTTGAAATTTTTTACGACGCCGACAACTTGAGGATTATCCTCCGAATACGGCCCCTCCAGCCTTTTGCCGACCGCTTCCTCGGGCGTCCAGCCAAATCTCCTGGCTGCAGATTCATTCAGGATGATGGTCCCCTGTGTATCTGTACCGAAATCCTTTGAAAAGGCTCGTCCCGCGAGGATTTCCATCTGGTAAGTATCCACATAGTCATAGTCGCTAAAAAACAGATACAGACTTATCGGTTCGTCTGAATCTATCCGGTTATAAT
>CAYGBF010000148.1:0-3515 GCA_964348035.1 uncultured Eubacteriales bacterium
TCTCCTCTCCTGAGGAGAGGAGCCGTGCCCGCTCGGCCCTGCTAGGGTTTTCTCAACACCCTACCTGATCCATTTCACATCTCAATGTGGTTTACTATCACGGTTTTGGGGATGCTTCCCCTCCAGATGAGGGCCTGCACCGTCCTCCTGGTTTGTGCCAAAAAAGGGAATTAAACGAGAGGGAAAAACGTAAAGCCTTGAAGAAGATGTCTAGTACTCGACGATGACCGAGCCCTCACCCAACAGGTTCTCAACACTCTTGGTTAATTCCTCAGAGGGGGACACTCCTTGAATTTCTACGGACTGGACCAACATTCGGTAGGCATGGGGAGTTTCGAGTTCAAAAAAAACTGGACATTCCCCCTTATATTTTTCGAGCATCCCTTTCAGGTCTTCGAACACAGATTCTTCAATCCCGGGGAGAAAGATCCTCAGTACCACCTTTTTTGCCTGTCTTTGAAAAGCCTCTTGGAGGGGCATGATCTGAACCAGATGGATTTTCTTGTTCTCTCCTTCTCCCAAAAACCGGCCTTTGACCCAAACCAAAACATCTTCTCTCAGGAATTCATAATATTTTCTGTAGCTGTCGGGAAAGGCCACCACCTCGATCCGCCCGCTGAGGTCTTCCAAGACAAAGGTGGCCATCCGATCATCTTTTTTTGTCTTGAGGGGCTTCAACGAAGAAATGATTCCCGCGACCCTGATTTCATTATCGAAGTCTTTTTCCTCATCCAGCTGGTTTATGGAATGAGAAACAAGCCGCTTCAACTGATTCCCGAACTGAGCCAAGGGATGACTGGTGATGTAAAATCCCAGAGCATCCTTTTCATAAGATAAGAAAAGGCTTTCATCCCACTCCCGCATCTCTTTAATCTCCGCAGGCACGGCCGGCGGTTCGATCTGACCGCCGCCGAACAGGAGAGTCTGTCGGGAGGCTTTTGTTTTCTGGACATCATGGGCGTATTCGATCATCTTATCCACAAGATGGAAAAGCTGAGATCGCTTCCAACTTAGAGAATCGAAGGCACCTGCCTTGATGAGGCTTTCGATCACTTTGCGGTTGACGATCTTGGGATCAACCTCCTGGAAGATATCGAACGGAGAGCGGAACTTTCCCTTTTGTTGTCTTGTGTGGAGGATCGCTTTGACAGCCCCTTCACCGACGTTTTTAACGGCGGAGAAGCCGAAGCGGATATTCCCGTTGGAAACGGTGAAATTGAAATCACTCTTGTTGATATCTGGCGGAAGGACTTCGAGCCCCATTTCTTTACACTCATTGATGTACTTGACGACCTGCGAAGTCGCCCCCCTCTCCGCTTCCGATGTCAAAAGGGCAGCGAGAAAATAGAGGGGGAAATGCGCCTTCAGGTAAGCAGTTCTGTAGGCCAGGTAGGCGTAAGCCGCGCTGTGGGATTTATTGAACCCGTAGCCGGCAAACTCCTTGATCTGATCGAAGATTTTGGTGGCCTTGGCCGTACTTATTCCGTTTTTCTTCGCTCCCTGGATGAATCGTTGCCTCTGGGCTTTCATCATGGCCGTGACCTTCTTCCCCATGGCCTTCCGCAGAATATCCGCTTCCGCGAGCGAGAATCCAGCCAGCTCCGTGGCGATCTGCATCACCTGCTCTTGATAAACGATGATCCCTTTCGTCTCCTTCAAGATGGGTTCCAGCTCAGGGAATTCGTAGCTGATACGATCCGGGTGGTTCTTGCGCTTGATGAACTCATCGGTCATGCCGCTCTTCAACGGTCCCGGTCGATACAGCGCATTCAAGGCAATTAAGTCTCGGAAGCTCTCGGGCCTGAAATTCCGGAGTAAATCTTTCATGCCAGGACTCTCAAACTGAAAAACTCCGTCCGTGTTCCCGGATTTGAAGACTTCGAAAGTCTTTTCATCGTCGAGAGGGATGTTCTCCAGGTCGAGCACCGCCTCGTTATCCTTCTTCACGAGCTCCACGGTGTCTTGAATCACGGTCAGGTTACGAAGTCCCAACAGATCCATTTTGAGCAGACCAAGAGCTTCGATATCCTTCATCGGGAATTGAGTCGTGATCTCGCCCTTGGCCGATTGGTAGAGAGGCATAAACTCGACCAGCGGGCGGGGAGTGATGACGATCCCGGCTGCATGGATAGACGGATGGCGGATCTGACCCTCTAATTTTTGGGCCACCGAGAGCATGTGGGCGATCTTGGTGTTCTTATCTCGCAGTTCTCGGAGTTGAGGGACATTCTTCAACGCTCCCTCGATGGTGGCGTCCGGCCCGAAAGGAGGAATCATCTTGGCTATCCGGTCCACTTCAGGAAGCGGCACCTCTAGAGCTCTCCCGACATCCCGGACAGCCGCGCGAGCAGCCATCGTCCCGAAGGTGATGATTTGGCATACGTTCTCTCGTCCGTACTTTTGGGTGACGTAATCCAGGACCTCATCTCTCCGTCTCCCACAAAAATCGATGTCTATATCCGGAAGACTGATTCTCTCCGGGTTCAAGAACCGCTCGAACAGAAGGTTATACTGAAGGGGATCGATATCAGTTATCGCGAGGCTGTAAGCCAGGAGACTGCCAGCCGCCGAGCCTCTTCCTGGCCCGACTGGAATCTTCTTCTCCTTGGCCATCTGGATCAGGTCCCAAACGATCAGAAAATAGCCCTCAAAACCCATCTCTCTGATCAAGCGAATCTCTTTGTCCAGTCGTTCTTCGTATTCATGTGGTTCAGGAGTTCCCTCTTCTCCGTTCTCACTTTTGATGTGTTCCAGCCGTCTCCGGAATCCATCTTTGACCGTTCGGCTGAAGTAACCGCTCAAAGAGACACCATCCGGCGCCTTGAATTGAGGAAGGTAATAATCCGAGGAGGGAAAGTCAAAGTTACATCGAGATGCGATTTCTACAGTATTATTGATAGCCTCTGGGACTTCCGCGAAAAGGACCGCCATCTCAGCACTCGATTTAAAATAGAATTCGTCCGAACTAAACCGGATCCGATCCTGTTCTGTGACTTTCCTGTTGGTCTGGATGCACAGAAGAATGTCATGAGTTTCCGCATCCTCTTTGTTCAGGTAATGACAATCGTTGGTGGCCACCAGCGGAAGCTTGAGTCTGTGTGCGAGTGTCACAAGGGAAGGATTCACATCTTTTTCTTCTTTTAGCCCATGGTCCTGGAGTTCGAAATAAAAATCGCCCTTCTCGAACAGATCGGCATACTCTAAGGCCGCCCTCTCTGCCTTTTCTTCCTCTCCTAATCTCAAGTAATAGCTGATCTCGCCCTTTATGCATCCAGAAAGGCCGATCAAACCCTCACTATGCCGAGCCAGGAGTTCTTTGTCAATGCGGGGTCGGTAGTAAAATCCCTCCAGGTAGGCTTGAGTTATGAGCTGGCAGAGGTTCTGGTAGCCTTTTTCATCTTTAACGAGGAATATTAGATGAAAATGACCGGGACCTCTTCTATCTGGAGTTTTCTTCAGACGACTTTCTGGCGCGACATATAGTTCACACCCCCAGAGGGCTCTTATGCCTTTTT
>CAYGBF010000149.1:0-9949 GCA_964348035.1 uncultured Eubacteriales bacterium
AGGAGCCTCAGGAAAGACACTTGGATAAACTCAGGTTGCTTCCGAACACTGAGGATATTTTAAGATTTTCCAGAGAAAAGGAATTCAAGAATATACTGGCGACGAATGCTGTCCATGAAGTCGTCATTCTCCGTCTTGCACAAGCTAGCCTTATTTCCTATTTCGATGAGATAATAGCTTCGGATGATGTTCAGGCCTTAAAATCAGAAGGAAAACACTTCAGGCACGGACTGAAGATTTTTAATGGCTCTTCACATCTGTCTTACTCTGTCGGGAATAATCCTGTCCAGGACATCATCTCGGCCAAGCGGTTGAACCTGAGGACAATATTATGTGAATTCGGAGAAAATTTGACTCATTACCACTCCCAGCATATTTCCGAAAACTACACCGAAATGGCAACACCAGATTACATGATTCATGACCTGTTGGAGGTAAAAAATATTATTTAGACGATACATATTTTATTGCATAAATTGTCATCACAAAAAAAAGGATTTCCTCTGACATAAGTGTGAACATGGCCAAGCCTTTGTGTCCTTACTTCGGAAAATGCGGCGGCTGCTCATTCCAAGATGTCGACTATGCCGAGCAGCTCGAATCGAAAAAACAAAGAATAATCGAGGCCGTCGATGTCGAGGATATCCGAGTCTTTTCAGGACGCGAATATTTCTACCGACACCGGATGGATATGGTCTTTCATGAGGGAGGGCTAGGTTTTAAGGAAAGAGGTGCCTGGTACAATATCGTAGACGTCGAACGGTGTGTCATATCCAACGAAAAGCTGAACGAGTATATCGGTGAAATCCGGGCCTTCTTCTCCGGTGTCGATGTTTTTCATGTCAAAAAAAAGGTGGGCACATTCCGGTTCGCTGTGATCCGAACGCCGCCGACCGATTCCTCCATCTCGATCGTCCTCAATCAGGAATCCTCCAGATTGGATAAAGCTGAGGAAAAAATAAAAGAGTTCGCTAAAACAACCTCGGCCTACAATGTCTTGATGACGTTCGTCCCGCCCAATAGAGGAGTAAGTGTTTCAGAGGAATACTCTGTCATCAAGGGAAGAGAAATGCTTAAAGAAGAATACGTGGGAAAAAAGTTCTGGTATCCCACCCAGGGATTTTTCCAGAACAACCACGATGTGGCCGAAAAAATGCACATCTACATCAACGGACTCCTCAGAGAGTATGAGACCCAAGACGCTCATCTGCTCGACCTTTATGGAGGTGTGGGGGCATTCGCTCTGGTCAACTCAAGCCTGTTTAAGGATGTCATGATTGTTGAAAACTCTGAGATGGCGATCAATGCAGCAACAAGGAACATCGAGGAAAACCAGGCAACAAATGTCAATCCCCTTCTACAAGACAGCAAACGCCTGAAGGACGTCGAATTAGGAATGCCGCTGTTCGTGGTCGTCGATCCCCCGCGAAGCGGCATCCATCCCAAGGCAGTCAAAAGACTGAACGAGCTCAGGCCAGAGGTAATCATCTATGTCTCGTGCAACGTCAATCAGCTTAGAGATGACCTCGAAAAACTGAAGGGGTATAGGATTAAAACCGCGGCGTTCTTCGACCTTTTTCCACAAACACCCCATATAGAAACTGTTGCAGAACTTATTCTTCGGGAATAATCCATCTTTTTGCGTCTAATTTTCATGAAGTTCGAGAAGATCCAGGGCCTTGACAGCTAGGTCAAAGAGATGTTTGTGGGCCCGATGGCCGTTGGTCAGGATGGCAAATCCCATCTTTTTCTCAAGGTTACCGACTAAAAACGCCGTGTAACCGGACACACTGCCGCTGTGAGCGAAAAGGGTGTTCCCTTTTCTCTGGGAAATCCACCAGGTCAGCCCGTATCCAGTCGTCTCGTTCAGCCAGCCGGCGCTTATTCGTCCTTTGAACTGATCGTACTGCCGGGTCATGACTTTCTGGAATGTCTCATCGCTAATGAGACGGTGCTTCTTGTAAAGGCCGCGGTTGAGGTTAGCAATCAGCCATCGTGCCTGATTGGTTACCGTGCCATATACGATTCCAGCCGGCCAGACATTGGCTTTCAAGCGAACAGCTGGCTTGTGAAGGCCTGTCTTTCTATCAATGATGTAAGGGATAGACAGACGCTCCTCCATGTCCTGCCGGGGGAAAAAATCAGTGTCTTCCATTTCCAAAGGCTTGAAGATATGGTCTCTAATGTATTTTTTGTAAGGAACTCCTGAGAATTTTTCGACAAAATAGCCGACTAGAGTATAAGCTATGTTGGAGTATTGGGTCTTAGTCATGGTAGGATGCTTGAGCTTGAGGGATTTTGTCAGGTAATCCTTGAGAGAGAGGGGCACGGTATCGCCCCAAACCCGATGAGGGCCAAAATCTGCTGGAAGGCCTGAAGTATGAGCCAGTAGATGACGGAACGTGACCGGATTGGCTGGATCTTCACCCTGAATCTTAAACTCGGTCAAGTAATCATTCACCCGGTCATCGAGCTTGAATTTCCCCTGCTCCATCTGCTGAAGGAGAGCGAACGTCGACATGGTTTTGAAGGTGGAGCCGATCAGGTAAACAGTGCTGGGGACAGCTGGAGTGCGCGCCCAGAGGTTTGAGTACCCGTATGCATTGGTCCAGTTGATACGGTCGCCTGAGACAAGGGCTATGGTCGCCGAAGGGACTTTTCCCTCAAGCATCATCTTTTTAATCTCGGTTTCGAGCTTCGGGACGAGACTGTCGATATCGATTTCCTGAGCGATTGAGCCTCTGGACAAAAACAATACCGAGATCACGATCCAAAATTTCATCCAGCATCTAAAACCATGAATCTTACTCATCATTCCTCCTAACGGTATCCAAAACTGAATCAAGATTATACATGATTGATATTGTCCTCTCCACCGGAAAGCCGGCCAACTTGAAAACCGAGATCATTTACAATTATACTAAGTCCATCCTTTTATGAAGACTAGGTGATATATATGAAAGCTCATAAAGGCTTTCTCAAAAACGCTGAGGAATTAATAGCTCTTAATGATAAAGCTCTGGACGGGTCTGGACTCTCCCTCGAAGAAATCAAGCCGCTGCGCCTGAGCGGCTGGAGAGGGTTCAAGCTTCATCTTCGAAACCAAGACGGACACCTCAGTCTTGAACCTGTGATTAAAGGGATTTACAGCCGAGGCGGAAAAGACGGGGTTAAGCCCTGGATGGACTTGGATTATCGAGAAGAAGTTGAGTTTGAAAGGGAAGGAAACAGCCTATCTCTAACCGAAGCGGAGCTTGATCACAAGCTGTTTAAAGCTCTCGGCGACATCATCCCTCCAGGGGGACATCTTATGGTTTCCTATGAGGGCAGAGATAGGATTCATACAGAAACCATCAGACTCTTGAATTTAGGCGTCCCTCCGGCCATCACCCCTCTTGGGGACTTAATCTTTAAGGCTGGATTCCGATGGATAAAAAATTGGTATCTGGCCGAAGGGGGATTCGAAGGGCCGCGGAAGCTGTGGGGAGAGAAAGCACCTGATGAACACTGGGAGAAGATTTTCTTGGAGAGGACGAAACAGCAGGTTTCTCTGTTTGTCGACAAGAGGTCGGACATAATCCCTGAGGCAGAAGAGGAGGCCGCTCTTCGGAGGGCAAGGGAGATAATGGAGGAAAGTTAGGAGGACAGGATGGATTCCTGCTGGAGCCTGTGCTCGCGGAGGCGAGTGCGGGGATGACGGGAAGGGAAGCTAGATCCCTGCTGAAGCCTGTGCCCTCGAAAGTGGGGACCCAGAAAAAGAAAGACTCTAATCTATACAGGGACTAGGTTCCAGCCGCAGCCTGTGCCGGCGTAGGCTGGTGCTGGAATGACAGGAGGACAGGATGGATCCCTGTTTACACAGGGACAGGGAAGTGGAGATTTCATCGAAATCTCCACTTCCCTGGTTGACCTTTTGGGGGATTTCTGATAAACATTTTGGCTAAAGTTCAGTGAACAAAGAAAAAGAAAACCTTCTCAGTATCGTCGATCGCTTTGCCCAGAAAAAAATCGCGGTTTGGGGAGATTTCATCCTGGACGAATACCTCTACGGCCACACCCGCCGCATCTCCCGCGAAGCACCCGTACTCATCCTTTCCTACGAATCCAGAGAGTTCGCCTTGGGTGGAGCCGGCAACTCCATCCTCAACATCAAGTCATTAGGTGCGACCCCTATTCCGGTCGGCGTTATCGGAGCCGATCGGGCTGGACAGAGAATCCTTCAGCTGCTGAAAAAACAAGCGGTCTCCGCTGAGGGGTTGATCAAGGATAAGACCTATAAAACCCCGATGAAAACCCGGATTCTAGCTGGGGAAGTAAGCACGAGGAAACAGCAGATTCTGCGTATCGACCAGGAAGTCAAAGTCCCTGATACGACAGACATCCGGAAAAAGCTTCAAGCTCGACTCGAACCCCTGGTTAAGCGTGCTGATGCCCTTCTCATTTCTGACTACAATTATTTCACAGTCAAGGAGTCTGTATTCACTTCGATCCTTCCCGATTTTAGGAGGGCCAAAATCCCGGTGAGTCTCGACTCTCGATTCCGACTTCTCCGATTCAAGAGAGTCTCGGTTGCCACTCCCAATGAACCTGAGGTGGAGGAGGCCTTGAATGTCAAACTCGATGATAACATCCGGACCGTCAAACAAGCGGGAAGATATCTCTTAAAAACCTTAAAAGCGAAGGCAGTCCTGATCACCCGAGGATCAAAAGGGATGGCTCTGTTCGAAAAGGAGAGACTTCCGTTCCTCATCCCTATCCACGGTTCGAGCGACATCGTCGATGTCACCGGAGCGGGAGACACTGTGATTAGCGTCTTCACCCTGGCTTTAGCCTGCGGAGCAACCTTCAAAGAAGCGGCTCTCATCGCCAACCATGCTGGGGGGATCGTCGTCATGAAAAAGAGCACCGCAGTCGTGACGCCCGAAGAGCTCAAAGAAAGTATCATTTCCTGAAATTGAAAAAACACTACTCCCTGCTACGCTTAAAAAAAATCGTCGCCGCTGCGCGGAAAAAGGGGAAGATCATCGTCCTCGCCAACGGTTGCTTTGATTTGATCCATGTGGGACACATCAGATACTTAAAGGAAGCTAAAAAAATGGGAGATATTCTGGTTTTAGCCTTAAACAGCGACTCCTCCATTCGTAACCTTAAAGGAGAGGGGCGGCCTCTGCTGGACGAAAATGAGCGGGTAAAAATCATGTCCTCGATGTCTTTTGTCGACTACATCACCGTGTTCGAGGAGACGACCGTGGAAAAAGTGCTGCTAACCCTAAAACCTGATATCCATGCTAAGGGCTCGGACTATACAGAAGAGACCGTACCCGAAAGAGAGACGGTTCGCAGTTACGGCGGTGGGATTGTCATCACTGGAGGACCGAAGGTCAGGTCAACCTCTGAACTGATCGAACATATCGCCCGGAGAATAAAGGGTTTGGAGCCGAATAAGCCTCGACGATGAACAATTATCTGATCATCCGACTCAGCTCGCTCGGCGATATCATCCATACACTGCCCGCCTATTCAGCTTTGAGGAAAAATGTTCCGGAGGCAAAGATCAGCTGGGTCGTCGAAGAGAAGGGAAAGCAAATCCTGGATTTCGTCACCGGACTGGACAAGATCATCACTATCCCCCCGATGGGATGGCAGGACTTCATTTCGGAGCTCTCTCGATTTTGGGAAAAAACAAGGAAAAAAAGCCAGATT
Organism: uncultured Eubacteriales bacterium; assembly: GCA_964348035.1. GTDB lineage: Bacteria > Acidobacteriota > Aminicenantia > Aminicenantales > Aminicenantaceae > CAYFXE01. Next base: position 5,704 of record CAYGBF010000149.1, read on the forward strand.
GCTCTGGATTTTCAGGGTCTCCTCAAGTCTGCCGTGTTGGCCTTTCTTTCTAGATCATCCAAACGGCTTGGGTTTAACCGGAAAAACTGCCGAGAATCTCTGGCTTCTCTTTTCTACACCCAGAGACTCCACGAAATTCCTGAAGATATCCATGTGATTCGGAAGAATTTGATGCTCCTCTCCCTCCTCGAAGTCGAGGAAGAAAAATACGAGTTTCCCGTTGTTATCCCGGATGAGGTGGAGAATGCTGTTCAGGAAAAATTAAAAAAAATTGGATTTGAAGAAAGCAGGAGATTGGTCATTTTCAACGTCGGTGCAGCGTGGGAAACAAAGAGATGGTTCCCTGAAAGATGGGTTCGGGTGATTCGGGAGCTTGAGCATCAAGACCTCTTCCCTCTCCTTCTCTGGGGGGCTGAGGAAGAAAAACAGCTGGCTCTGGAGATCAATCATCAAACCAATGTTCCACTGGCTCCGTTCCTCTCTATAGCGCAAGTCATGGCCTTGGTGAAGAAGGCCGCCCTCCTCATCAGCGGCGACACCTTTGCTCTGCAAGTGGCCTGCGCCTTTTCTCGACCCGTTGTCGGTCTTTTCGGGCCGACAAACCCCCGCCGTAACGGGCCGTTCGGGTTTCACGATAAGGTAGCCTTCCATGAACTTCAGTGCAGTTACTGCTACAAACGAAGTTGTACGAGTTTGGAGTGCCTGAAGGCCATCCAACCAGATGAAGTGGTTCGACTGAGCCTCGAAATCCTGGAGAAACATGCCTAAGAAAACCCTCAAGCAAATCCTTTACAGATGGAGAGTGAGAACAGGCTTTGTCTGTATCCTTCTAGCTGTCCTTCTTTCTCGGCCGACTCTGCTCTCCTTTCTCTTGGGACTGGGTATCTGTATCCTAGGGATCCTGTTGAGGACCTGGGCTTCCGGCCATCTCCGGAAAGAAAAAGAACTCACCTGCAGCGGTCCCTACCGATTCACCCGAAACCCGCTCTACCTGGCTAATCTCATCATCGGGATGAGCGTTGCCGTGGCCTCGTGGACGTGGTGGGTGGTCGGGATCTTCTTCATCTATTTCCTTGTCTTTTATCCAGCTGTACTGTCGAGAGAAAAGGAGAAAATGCAAGCGATGTTTCCGGAAGAATATGAAAAATTCAAGAAGGAGGTTCCTTTCTTCTTCCCTTTTTTAGGCCGAACCTGTGCCCCGAACGGGAATCGGTTCAGCAAGGAGATTTACAAGAAAAACAGAGAATACAGGGCTTTCTTCGGGGCAGTGGCATTCTGGTTGACCTTGGCGGCCAAGATGATAATATTTTTATAGGAGATTTTATCTTAATGGAGACGGTTTTATTTTATTTAACTGGATTCCTGCCTCCGCAGGAACAAGCCTGGATTCCTGCTGGAGCCTGTGCCTGCGTAGGCAGGTGCAGGAATGACAGGAAGGGGAAAAAATGGGACCGTCCCCATTAATTGGAGATTTTTAATGTCCTCATTAAAAATGTAAATCATGCCGACAAAAGAGAGAATCGAAAAGGTTAAAAGAGTCCTTTCCCACAGACAACCGGATTTGAGTGTTGTCTTGGAAGAAGTGAAAAACACGCATAATGCCAGTGCCGTGGTCAGGACCTGCGATGCAGCAGGAATCCTGTACGTGGATATTATCTCAGCCTCGAAGGAGCCTTTTCCGGTCAACGAGGCCATCTCGACCAGGGCCGAAAAGTGGATAGATTTTCGTTATCACACCTCGACCGAGGTGTGTCTCAGAAAACTTAAGGACACCGGGTTTAAGATCGCTGCTACTCATCTCAAGGAAAAAGCCCTCCCTTACACAGATCTGGATTACACCCAACCCCTGGCCATCGTTTTTGGCAACGAAGCCGAGGGGATATCCGACGAGGCGCTGTCCCTGTCAGACTACATCATCAAGATTCCGATGGTCGGGATGGCCCAGAGTCTTAACCTCTCTGTATCGGTCGGGATCATCGTTTACGAGGCGATGAAACAAAGACGGAAAAAAGGATATTACGACCTGAGGAGATTATCTGAGGAAGAATTCGAACGATTCATGAAAACCTGGCTTTCCTCAAAACAAACGGAAAAAGACGACAGATAAAAAAAGGAGCGAAAGGAATTCTCCCTTCGCTCCCTGTGAGTAATGGAAACCAGTACAGGGCTATGCTCTTAAGCCTTTGTACTTAGCGAAATAGTCATCCAGTTTCTTCCAAGTTTCTTTGGTCTGCTCCTGGACTTTCTTGGACAGTTTCTTCATCTCTTCGTTCAGTTTCTTCATGTTTTCCTTCATATGTTTCTCGTAGTCTTTCCACCGATTTTTCTGCATCTTCTCTAAATTCTCGTAAAAATCACCCAGAGTACTGCCGAAATCTTTTCCATCCCGGGAGAATTGATAGAACAGTCCTCGTTCTCTTTTTTCCTCGTCGATTTCGACTTTGACTGTCATCTTCTTCTTATTCCTGAGGAATTCGATTTCTATCTGATCTCCTTTGTCTTTCTTCTGGATCATCTCGCTCATGTCACTGATCTTGTCAACCGCTTTACCATCCGCTTTAACGATAACATCGCCGACCTTGAGTCCGGCCTTATCCGCAGGACTGTCTTCTTCAACCCTGGAAACTAAAAGTCCTTTTCCTTCTTTGAGACCAAAGAACTCTGAGAGTTCTTTGTTGAGTTCTTCGAGATAGACTCCGATGAACTTGCGGCTCTCGTAGAACCGGGGGAAAAGCTCCTGGTAGAAACGTTCTCCTGGCTTAAGTGCCTTCGGAGGCTTGGGGGGAGTTGGAGGTTGGGGAGTAAAGAGTTTTGGGAATTTCAGCGAGAGTTCCCGTCTGATATCTTTCTCGGCGTAAAGTCCCAGCTTCACCTTAACTTTCTGTTCCTTTCCGTCTCTCTCAATCTTTAGAGTCACGTTGTCTCCAGGATTTCTTTTTCGGACTTCATCGACTAGCATCTCACTATCAGTCAGCTTCTTTCCTTCGATCTCGAGAATGACATCCTTCTCCTTCAGGTTGGCCATTTCTGCCGGACTGTCCTTTTCTACTCGGATAATTTCCACGTTGCCCTCTTCGTTCTCCAGGATGTTGACACCCAACCATCCTCTTTCGACTTTGCCCTTTTCCCTGATTTCATCGCAGATATCGGTCAGGATGGGGGCAGGAATGGCTAGGGCCATCCCAGAAGAGGGGGCTTCGGCTCTGCTGACAACGTATCCTGAACCGACCATCTCCTTCTCTCTGAACTCAAAGACGACGGGTTTGTCTTCAGAATAGATCCCGCGCAACAATCCGACCATTCGACCGTCTTTATCGACAACAGGGCTTCCGCTCGAACCGGGAGTGACCCAGACATTCAAACGGAGTTTCTCTTCAGAGATCGAACTCACGATTCCCTGCGTCACAGCGGGGGTGTTCTCTGGAGACACGCTGATAACGCCAATCCACGTCCCAGGAGCAAGGTCCTTTGTGGTCCCCTTCTGTATTGGCCGTAAACCTTTCTCCTCGACTTTGAGTAGGGCGAGATACGTGACCGGATCCATGCCCAAGAATTGGGCTTCGATCCTCTTGCCCTCGGAGGTTATCACGTGGATTTCCTCTTCATGGGGAGTCACCAGAGCCGTGGTCAGGATGGTTCCGTCTTTATTGATCACGACCCCTGTAGCCATCTTTCTCGTAAAATTTCTGGCTTCCACTCTAACGACAGACGGATAGACTTTTTTGGTGATTTCGCTGATGTCTTTTGCATCGTCCTTTAGGCTTGCTGCAGGTGCAGCATTCAGACTGAAGAAGAGGACTAACAAAAATAGGATCAAAACGAAAATGCTTTTAAGCTTAATGTTCATTTTGATAATCCTCCCTAAAATTTTAATTCTGCACTGGTTTCGTCGCTGATTTGCTCAAGTATATATATTGTCGATGGCTGCCGAGAGATGCTTCGCATCTCCCGGGTGTAATCCACCGGTTCGACGATGGGTATAAACTCTCTGCTTCTCAGCCGATCGCTTTCCTGAAGAGGAGTCGATATCTCCTTGTCGAAGCCGACCAGCCTGACCAGCCCTCTCTCGGGGAGAACAAAAACGTTGATGACGATAAACAGGACTAGGATAGCACTGAAGGCACTGGCTAAAGAGAGGCGGAGCTGTCGCGTCCTGAGCTGTCTTCTCCGGAGGGAGAGTTGGGCCATGATTTTTTGTTCAAAGCCAGGGGGAGCCTTTACCCTTTCTAGTTTTTCCAGGAGATTA
>CAYGBF010000150.1:0-1553 GCA_964348035.1 uncultured Eubacteriales bacterium
TGTCCCTTTCTGGCATTTTCTTCAGCTCTCTGTATCATGTCTCGAGTCATATCTATCCCGATGACTTTGCCCGTCTCACCGACTTGATTCGCTGCCAGAAAACTGTCAAATCCTGCTCCGCAGCCGAGGTCGAGGACGGTTTCTCCGGGTTTCAGTGAAGCCAGAGCTGTTGGGTTGCCGCAACCAAGGCCCAGGTTGGCTCCTTCGGGTGCAGACCTCAGTTCGTCGTCAGTGTATCCGATCTTTTTACTGACCTCCTCAGAAAAGTCCTGCTCTGAGCAGCAGGAGACATCGGGGAGGCAGCAGGAACTCCCCTTTTTTGCTATTTCGGAGTATTTTTCTTTGACGATTTTTTTTATTTTTTTGTTTTTCATCTTTACTCACCTCAAAGTTTTTTTGCCTGCCTTCATGAGACGAGATCCTTCATCATCGGGCCCAAGAATTCTCGCACCATCCCCTGGAAATCGGCGGCCTTGATCAAGGTAATGCAGCAGACTTGTTCTTCTTTTTCCCAAGTTATGACAGCGAGTTTATCCCCCGCTTGGATATTCGCTTTTTTTCTGACCTCTTTGGGCAGGACCATCTGCCCCCTCTCGTCCACACTGGTCACGGATTCAACCCTACAGCAGCTGAATCCTTTGGCTGAAGGGGAACAAGGAGATCGGTTTGATTTCTTAGTGGTCATGGTCATTCCTCCTGTTCAAGAATTTCAGGAAAATCATAATAATCTGATAAATCTTATTATATAGATATTTCAAGACATGTCAAGGAAAATTTTTCTGGATTGGCTTTATTCTCTCCTAGAAGATATCTTGGTCTTTCAACGGCCATGATTTCTTTTATCGATTGATATCTTATTAATACTATGATATAAGTATGAATTAAGGCTAACGAGAAAGCATCAGCGACCAGTGTAAAAAATGGGTCTGAATAAGCACTCGGGTAGAACAGCCTTCATCTTCTCCTGGGCAGGTCAAGCTGTATTATTCCTGATGGTTGTATCGGTCATGAGCCCCGTGTCTGTGGCAACAATTCCAGAGCCCGTACGGGCAGAACTTATCTCGGACAGGAAGACTGTCCAGCCCGGACATACGCTGTCTGTGGGGTTGTGGCTGAAGATAGATGAAGGTTGGCACACCTACTGGAAAAACCCCGGGGATTCGGGGCTGGCGACGCGAATCGCCTGGCACCTCCCCGAGGATTTTAAGGCCGCCGACATCCAGTGGCCCATCCCCCAGAAATTCGAAACTCCGACAGAAATGACCTACGGCTACGAAGGGGAGGTCCTTCTTATAACGGATATCCAGGTCCCTGTCAAAGCAAGACCCGGAACAAGAGTCAAGATTTCGGCCAGAGTGGATTGGCTGGCCTGTAGGGAAGAATGTATTCCAGGCCAGGCTGAATTGGAGATGGAGATTTCCATAAAGAAGGAAGAGTCGAGGAGCGAACTGAGATGGACGGATCTGTTTAAAAAGACGAGAACGAGTCTGCCGAAACAAATCAACAGTCGGGATATCAGAGACTTCGGTGAAAAAAATAGAATTTTCATCAAT
>CAYGBF010000151.1:0-3332 GCA_964348035.1 uncultured Eubacteriales bacterium
CAAAGGTCTGGATCACTCCTCAAATCAGTCACAGCAAGAGCGGGTACACGCCTCAAGGAAAGACTCAAAGGGCTGAAAATAATCTCCTCACTCGCCGCGAAGGCCGCCAAACAGAGCCGGAAGAAAAATGATCCACTCAAGATAACTAGAAAAAAGCTGTCAAAGGAAAAAGACAAGCTGTTGAAACTCGAAAATGAAGTAAAGACCGAGATCGAGGGCATAGTGAGCGAGGTTTTAAGCGCCGAAAAACAATAGTCATCATCATGAAAACCATGACATTTTTCGAGGCCATCGAGGATGCGCTTCGTCAGGCGATGAAGGAGGATCCAAAGATCATCATCCTCGGTGAAGATGCCCATTCCATACACCTGAACCTGTTCATCGAATTCGGTGAAAGAAGAGTCCTCCCTACCCCGATAAGCGAAAGCGCCTTTGTCGGGGCGGCTGTTGGCGCGGCCATGGCCGGCCTACGCCCTGTCGTCGATATCATGCTCGCGGATTTTATGCCGGTGGCCATGGATGCCATCGTGAATCACGCCGCCAAAACCAAAGCTTTTTCCGGAGGAACATGGAATGTTCCCCTCGTCATCCGGACGGCCTGCGGAGGGGGATACGGAGATGCCGGACAACAGGAACAGAGTCTTTGGGGCTGGATGGCCCACATCCCAGGAATATATGCTGTGGTCCCCTCCAATCCGGCCGATGCCGGCGGATTGATGATGGCCTCTCTTGAGTCTGAGGATCCGGTCATCTTTTTTGAACACAAACTCCTCTCAGAGCTGTGGTTGGGATACATGGGGACAGGGGGGCGTAAGAGTGTCACATTTGACGTTCCTGCCGAAGGGGCTTCTGGCCAGGTCCCCGATATATGGGAGCCCATTCCCCTTGGCCAAGCCTGTGTCAAACGAAAAGGAACGGATATAACGATGGTCAGTCTAGGAGTCGGAGTTCACCGCTGTCTTGAAGCCGCGCAGGGGCTAGAAAACGAAGGCATCGATGCTGGAGTCATCGACTTAAGATCAGTGTCTCCCCTCGATAAAGAAACGATCCTTGAGGAAGTCGTATCCAGCGGATGCATGCTGGTCGTTGACGAGGATTACACACATTACGGCCTGTCAGGAGAGCTGTCCGCAGCAGTCCTGGAAAAAGGGATATCGATAAAATATGATAGAGTCTGCACCGATCAAACCATCCCCTACTCAAGAAAAATCGAGGCTGATGTTCTCCCCAATACAGAGAGAATCCTGGCGGCTGTCAAGAGAATCCTATCTTAAATCTTGGCAGGAAAAGAGGTGCTCAGAATGAAGCCACATATTTTTAAAAAGTCTTTATCTTGCTTGTTATTATTTTTTGTCCTCCTCTCTGTACCAGCGGTCCAGAAAGCGCAGGATCCCCGCACGGACAGCGTAGATAAACTGTTCGCCGAACTCAACAATACAGAATCTCCGGGCATAGCCGTGTTGGTGGTCCGGGACGGGAAAATCCTGCTGCGGCGGTGCTACGGCATGGCCAATCTCGAGCACAAAGTTCCAATCACCCCTGATACGGTCTTTGATATCGCCTCGGTTTCAAAACAGTTCTGCGGGATGGCCGTTTCCATGTTGATCGAGCAGAGGAAGATATCGCTCCAGGATGATATCCGCACCTACATCCCAGAGCTTCCGGAATTCGGTCATACCATCACCATCGATCACCTGGTACATCATACCAGCGGCATCCGCGATTGGCCGGGCACTCTAGCCTTGGCCGGTTGGCGGATGGATGATGTGATATCCTTCGATCAGATCCTGACCATGACCTTCAATCAGCAGGATCTTAACTTCAAGCCGGGCGAGGAATACTCTTACTCGAACACAGGATACAACCTCCTGGCCGAGCTGGTGAAGAGAGTCACCGGAAAGACCTTTCGCCACTGGACAGGGGAGAACATCTTCCAGCCTCTAGGGATGATGAACACCCATTTCCACGATGACCATAGGGAGTTGGTGCCGAACAGAGCCTATGGATATGCCCGCGGCGACGATAAGAAATTCAAATCTGTGGCCAATGGTCTGACAGCCCTCGGCTCCAGCTCACTGTACACAACCATCAACGACCTTGCTAAATGGGTCATAAATCTTGCTGATCCGAAGATTGGTGGTCAAGCTGTACGTGAGAGAATGGCTACACAAGGTGTTCTGAACAACGGTAAAAAGATTGCCTATGCCTATGGCCTGAATATGGGCCGATACCGAGGTTTGAAGACGCTCAGTCACGGCGGCTCGTGGGCCTCCTTCCGTACCTATCTGGTCCATTTTCCTGATCAACGGTTTTCTGTGGTGACGCTGCTAAACTATAGTCCGTCAAGCTCTGGCCAGGCGGCCTACAAAGTTGTGGATATTTATCTTGCAGACGACCTGAAGCCCCAGCCCAAAAAGGCAGAACCAAAGAAAATTGAGCCCGTTAATGTGCCTATTCAAGTGCTTGATGAATACGTAGGAATTTACCGGCTGGGACCGGCTTGGTATGTCTCGATCACTCGAGAGGGAAATAAATTGTTTTCATACGCTACGGAAGAGAAGAAGGTCCCGATGACGGCTCAGTCCCAGACACGCTTCTGGGTGGACGATTACAATGCGCCGATAATATTCCAGCGGAATAAGGAAGGGCAGGTCGATCGCTTCCGATACCGAGGGATGACCTGTCCGAAGCTAGAAGATGTCCCGCCTCCAACACCCGAACAACTCAAAGAGCTAACCGGAGAGTACGTAAGTGAAGAACTAAACACTAGCTACACAGTCGTCCTCGAAAACGGTGAACTGGCTGCCAAACACAGGAGTCACGGGACCATAGATCTAACTTATGCCTATAAGGACGATTTCCGGGGCGGTGAATGGTTCATGCGGGCTGTCGAATTTTACCGCAACGAGGACGGAGAGGTTGTAGGTTTTAAAGTCACGCAGGGTAGAAGCCGGAACCAGAGGTTCATCAAGCACCGGTAACAGGCATCATGAAACTGAAGTCTATTGCTGAGTGTCGTCCCCTGAAGCAGAATCATAGAGCTTGATCTCATAATTGATTTTTGTCATCAAATCAAATATTTTATTCGTATTAACGATTAAAGGAGACATCGATTGATCAAAAAGATATCGAGAAGAATATTTCTTAACAGGAGTTTTGGTATCGGTTTGGGAGCTTTAGCAGCCAAAAACTTACTCTCAACAGAAACGACTAAGCCGGCTAAGTGGCCACTGATCATCACAAGTCATACGAAAGAAACTGGAAAGAAGGCTTTGGAGAGAGGCTGGGAAATTTTAGCCCAGGGAGGTTCGGCGCTAGACGCGGTAGAGAAA
>CAYGBF010000152.1:0-9560 GCA_964348035.1 uncultured Eubacteriales bacterium
GGGCTCCCTCTACCCCAGCTTGATCGGGGACGGGATGGCCTGCTTCGTGGAGGCGAATCTTCTTTAAGGGAACAGAATGTTCGTACTTAGTCTGGACGAAACCAGCCTTCAGCCGGTCACCGAGAAGTCCCTCGATGGCCTGGGCCATAGCTGCCGAGGCTTTCCCGGCCCCGATGACATAGATGCCTTCGTAGTCAGAGAGATTGTAGACCTGGTCTCCAACGGTCAGCTTATCATTTTGTTTGTGGAGGTGACGCTGAACAGCGTTGACGGGATCGACCGCTTTCACACCCGAGAGAAAGATTTCTTTGGCGTCTTTCCGGAGTTGATTCGTATCCATCGTTGTGTTTAAGCAAGGAATTTTTAGTTCCTTCTCCTCAAACGTGACGGGATTCAATCCTGGAGGATGACTTCGTATCCTTCGCGAGTCGGAGGCGCGGCATAAAAGTTGACGAATTTGGCTATCTGCTCCTGGTAGAAACGATTGCTTTCGTTGGCCAAGACATCTTCCTCTCTGTCCCAGAGAGAGAAGGAAATCCCATGCCCTGTTTGTCGGTTGACCAGCAGATAAAGTTTTTTGAATCCTCTTTGGGCTTTGGTCGCTGGAACGACACTCTTTTCGTAGCGTTTTATAACTTCATCAATCCTGTCGACTTTGATTTGGACTTTAGTTAGACGGGCAAACATATTCCCTCCTTTTTATCCTGTCTTTCCTTTCTTACTTCTGTTCTTTTATCCCAAACATTACGCAGCTGTCAACCGGAAGGGGGAGCGCTCTCCGCTTTCCTTGATCGAGCAGCGAAAAAAATCCTATAAGTCGCCGTACTTCTGTACGCGTTCCTGGTATTTTATCTTTTCCTGCTCCAGGATGTCTTTGAAACGCGGGTCATCCCGGAGATTCTCGTAGAACGGAATGTTGATGAGGATTGGGTAGGAATACAGATAATCCTGAGCCTCATAAAATCCTCGTTCTATCCCCTCCCTTATATAACGTATCGCCTCGTCTTTCATCCCCAATGCAGAGTGGACAATGGTTGAATAATAAGAGATGGGAGAACTGTCCTTCAGGAGTTCAAGGGCCTTTTCCTTCTCTCCTTTGGCTGCCCAAAGCATAGCCCGATCCCTCTGAATTCTGGGCGTCCCTGGTCTTAGGCTGTCAGCCCTGTCGATTTTTTTTTCTGCTTCTTCGTATTTTCCCATCATCAAAAGCAACCTTGCGTAATTGAGATGAAGATCCGGGTCTTCCGGCTCGACCTCCAATGCTCTCTCGATAATCTCAATGCCCTCCTGAAACTCTTTCATGTACATCAGGCTGATGGCCAATAAGTCATACGACATAATATTGTTTGGATCCAGCTCGATGGCTTTCCTGTAGAATTTCATGGCCTGACGGTACAGACCAATACTCTTCAAAAAACCGCCTGCATGAAAATTGATAGAAAAATTATTGACCTCCAATTCCAAGGCTCTCTTAAAGCTCTGATAAGCGCTGTCCAGATCCTCATTATAGAAATAGCCCCAACCAAGCCCCAGATTGGCTTCTGGTAAATCGGGATCGATGTCAAAGGCTTTATCAAAATATCCGAGCATACTGTCCAAATGTCTCCTGTCATCTGTGTAAACAAATCGGGCTTCATAAAGGTTCCCGAGTCCCCAATAAGCGAGAACATAATCGGGATCTATCTCTAACGCTTTCTGATACATCGCCTTGGCGATCTCAAAATGTTCTTCTTCATAAAAATTCGAATACTTCCGTTCGTTATAATTGCCCTTAACGTAATATTCATAAGCCATGATGTCATCCGGTTCACGCCTCTTGATGGCTTCGAATCTTGACTCAACGGGGCGGACGTCCAAAGCTTCGGCGATATCGTTGGATATGTCATCCTGAATCTGAAAGTAACCATCGAAGTTCCGCTCGTACCGGTAGGATTTCACCAGGAAACCCTCCCGGGCATTGCTTAACCGTCCATTGACTCTGATCATCGAGTCTTCCTTCTGGAGGGTGATGGCCAGGATGTAATCTACGTCGAGCTCGCGGCCGATTTCTTTGATGTCTTTATCGGTCTTCTTGAATTTATTCACCGACAGCTTGGGAGTGACTCTCAACGCTTCTATACTCGAGAGTTTAGTGATGATATCATCATGCATGCCTCCGCACAAAGGCTCTTGATCCCGCTGGAGACTCAAGTCTTCCACGGGCAGCACGGCCAGCGAACTTTTCCATTCAAACTCACTCAGGGCCTGAATGTCGAACTTCTTTTCAGAGACGAACCGGGAAATGACGAAATACGCCCCGACAACACAGGCCGCGGCTACCAGAAGTGACAGGGGTAAGAGGATGTTGCGATAACGCCTCTTGAGCCGGGCCGTTTCGTATTCCATCCTGGAAACCATCCTGTCTTTGGTGGGAATGTCCTCCTCGACCCGGCTCAGGTCTGTCAGCAGATCTTCAGCCGTCTGGTATCTCTTGTCTCTATCCTTTTCGAGGCATTTCAAGATAACGAGGTTGAGGTCTTCAGGAATTTGGCTGTTGAGCTCCTTGGGTTCGGCCGGGATCTCTGTTTTCTGTTTGAGGGCGATACTCAGCGCCGTATCTCCATCAAACGGCACTTGGCCGGTAACCATTTCGTACAGGATAACCCCTAACGAATAGAGGTCTGTCCTCCGGTCTGTGCCCTTCCCTTCTACCTGCTCGGGCGACATGCATTTTGGTGTTCCCAACATCACCCCTTTATCTGTTAAACCTTCTTCTTTGCTGTAGCGCGCAATCCCGAAGTCCATGATACGCGTGTTCCCCTCTTTATCAATCATGATGTTGCGCGACTTTAAATCGCGGTGGACGACGCCCAACCGATGGGCTTCGGCCAGCCCCTCGCAGATTTGTCTGGCGATGAAGACAGCCTTCCCGACAGACAACGGCCCCATCCTCTTGATCGAGCTCTTCAGGTCCTCACCTGGTACGAACTCCATGGTGATGTACCGGGTGCCCTCCTCTTCTCCGAGATCGAACATGCGGCAGACATTCCGGTGAGAAATCTTGCGAGCGAACTTCAGCTCATTCCGAAACCGCTCTATCATCGTCTCGTTGAGCGAGATTTCCTGATTCAGGAGTTTCAGGGCCATCTTTTCTTTGAGCTCTCTGTCGAGAACCTTGTAGACTCTCCCCATCCCTCCCTTTCCCAGTTCCTCGATCACCTGGTATCTTCCCGCAAAACGACTCCCGATAGGAAGTTTTTCCACCGGGAGACGTTGGGTTTCGGTTTTTGGGACGGACATTCCCTCTCCAGGCTCTAGAGAAGCCCCGCAATTTCCGCAGAAGCGGGTTTGGTCGGGATTGTTATACCGGCATTCCGGACATTCCATTGGTCCCTGTCTCCACCCTACAAACTCTTGCCTATAACATAGTAGGATAGGGCTGAATAGTCAAATTTTCTGTGCAGAGATTTATTTCCGGAGCTGATTCCATTGTAAAAAATGTGGTAGGATGATTATGGAGTTAGCCTCTATCTCAGGGTTATATATAGGAGGGCCTATCACCAATGTTGAAGGAAAAAATTTTAAAGGTGTTTAGAAGGTATTTTGTGACGGGCTTGGTCGTTATCATCCCTTTATGGGTTACCGTCCTGATCGTCCGGGTTGTTGTGAGATGGATAGACGGGACTTTTAATTTGCTCCCGGACGCTGTCCATCCTCAAACCTATATTCCCTTCCGCGGCATCGAATACGTTATCGCTCTTGTGCTCATCATCCTCGTCGGCGCTGTGGCGAGTAATTATTTCGGACGGAAATTATTCGGTTTAGGGGAGATGTTTTTAGCCAAAATCCCTGTCGTTAAAACTATCTACCAGGGTGTCAAGCATTTGACCATCGGTGTGGTCGGCGAGAAAAAAATATTCCAACGCGCTGTTCGCCTCGAATTTCCTATCAAGGGTTTATCTTTTATCGGGTTTGTAACAGGCGAAATTACTCCCTCGCTACAATCGTCAGAGGCTCAGAAAATGTTAAAAATATTCATACCGACAACGCCCAACCCGACCTCAGGATTCTTCTGTATTGCGGCCGAAGATGAAGTGATCCCTCTCGACATAAGCGTTGACGAAGCCTTCAAACTGATCATCTCTGCCGGGTATGCCGAGCTGCAGATTGATTAGCCCGAGAAAAAGTGGCAAAATGGAGAACCGTTGAGGACGAAATTTTATGATTGCTGAAAAAATTGGGTCGCTCTCAGGATCTGAGCAGGTCCTGATTCTTCCCCACGACAACCCAGATCCTGATGCTATAGCCTCCTCCTGGGCACTGTCCTATCTTCTGAAGAAAAAAATGAAGGTATCCTCGACCATCGCCTACAGCGGCCTGATCGGAAGAGCCGAGAACAGAGCCCTGGTCCGGGTTCTAAATATCCCACTTACACCTTTTTCCCATCGTCTGCTCCAGGATAATTCCCCCATCCTTATGGTCGACTGTCAACCCTACACAGGAAACAACTCCCTACCTGAAGGGACTGTTCCGGACATCATTATCGACCATCACCCTCTTAGAAAGACTACCAAATACAAGCAGTGGGCATATATCCGGGATCAGATCGGGGCGACCAGTACACTCGTCGTCTCCTCTTTCAGGGATATAAAGCTGACGATTCCTAAAAAGCTGGCCACAGCTCTCTTCTATGCTATCAGGAGCGAAACCAAAGATTTAGGCCGCGAAGGCTCAAAACAGGATTATGAGAACTACGTATTCCTCCTCCCCAAAGTCGATTTTAAGGCGCTGTACCGTATTTCCTACCCTCCTCTGTCCTCGGATTATTTCCGGAGCGTCAAAGAGGCCCTCGAAAGAAGCACTGTGTACAGATCCATAGTGACCTGTTCGCTGGGTGTGGTTCCTTATCCTGAGCTTCCGGCTGAGATCGCAGACTTTTTGGTCTACAGGGAAGGAATCCATTTGAGCATTGTGTTGGGATTTTATGAGGGCGATATCTATCTCAGCCTCCAAACCTTCCGGACAGATGTTGACGCCGGAGAGGTCATGCAGACAATCGTCAAGGGGTATGGTTCCGGAGGAGGCCACACGGTCATGGCTGGCGGGAAAATTCCCGGTATCCCCTTCTACAAGGTGAAAGACATCGAAAAGCTGATCACCAGGCGCCTGCTGCGGCTCTTTTCTCTCTCGCGGATCAAAGGAAAAAATTTATACTGAATTAAACTGGGAGTGGAAACCGCGGGGCATATCAACCGATCGTAATATCAAGAATGGTTTTCAAACACTATTTTTAGGTTCTTACAATTTTATCCAAATAACATTTGTGTTCGACAGGGCTTTTAATTATACTCATGGACTAATATCGGGAAAATGAAGAAAGTCCTAATCGTAGACGATGACCGCGTCACCCTGACCATGCTCCAGAAAATCCTATCCAGCAGCGGGTATGAGGTTATCACGGCTATGGATGGTGAGGAGGGTTACAAGCGAGCTCAGGAAGTCAAGCCAGATTTACTGATCAGCGACATGCTGATTCCCAAAGTGGACGGTCTAGAACTCTGTAAGAATATCAAAGAGAGCCCCACCCTCAACCAGACCAAGGTGATTCTCATGACAGGCGTTTACAAAGGCGTGACCTTTAAAGTCGAGGCCAAAGAAGTCGGCGCCGATGATTTCGTGGAAAAGCCTTTTGACAGGAACAATTTATTAAGTCGCGTCGTACATCTCATCGGTGAAGGCGAAGAAAAGGCCAAAAACAATCCTGACTGATTACCCTGCCAGTTTTTTTCTCTCAATCACTCTCATTGACAGGCGTTGGAGCTTTCCAGGCAAAAACAACTCCGACCAGGAAAAACAGCATTCCGGCAAAAAGATACATGTGCCGGTAGCCATAAAGATCGGATACCCAGCCAAAAAACGTGGAGCCCACTCCCATCCCGATGTCGAAAAGAGTAAGATACAGGCTGATAGCCAGCCCTTTGTTCTCTTGACCCAAGATATCGATGATGTAGGTACTCAAGGCAGGAAAAATAAGTCCCTGCCCAAAACCTCCGATAAACCCGGCCAAGACGAACATCCAGAAGGCATTGACTTGGGAAATTAAAAACAGGTTCAAACTGATGATACACACCGCTGGAAAAATGACTTTTTTCCGTCCATGACGGTCCGAGACATCTCCGATGCTGAGACGGGTGACGATAGCGGCCACTGAGAAGGCGACAAAAAACGGACCGACCCTCTCGAACGGAACCGATTTTCCGAAAAGAGCGATAAAATAGACAACCGCCCCCCTGACAGCCCCGTGGAATATGGGTAAAAAGGATATCAAGATGATGATCAGGAGAGAAACATTTCTTAGGGATTTTGGTCTCTGAAGATGTCCCGAATTATGCGGTCGTATGACCTCCTTGGTGAACAGGATACACAAGAATGAAACTATCAAAATAACTAGGCCTGTGTTATAAAGGCCACCGAAACCAAGCTGCCTGACAACTTCTTCGGCCAGGAGGGGTCCGAGAGCACTGGATAGAAGACCGGCGATGCCGATGATGCCCATCGAGTGAGCAAGCCTTTCTACTGGAGCCAAGTCGGAGCAGATCGTCAAGGTGGCTGTCATGCTCACCCCCCAGCCGATACCCGTCATCGCTCTGAGTATGATCGGTAAAAACCCTGCGTCCCTAACCAGATGGAAGCAGGGCAGGATCAGGATTAAAAAGCCTATTCCTGTCAGAGAAATCGTCCGTCTGCCCTTGACATCCACAAACCGACCGACAACAGGACGGAAAAAGATGGCCATCAGGCTGTGGATGCCCATGATCAACCCGATCCGGCTCTTCGGGGCATCGAATTGTCGGAAAAAAAGTGGATAGATGAAAAACAGTGAGACACTCATGAAGAGAAGAAAATATCCTAAGAGGGCAACCATGAAGGATCTATTCCAGATTGTCCTTGGTGGCTCTTTTTTTGCCATAGTCAGATTAGATTGTGATTTTTAAGTCTTCTAGTGTAGTCAATGATATTCTACTGGTAAAGGAAAAATTCCGGAGGAATGAGGTGCTGGCTGTCTTGGTTATGGGGAAAATAAGCAAAAGGGGATAATGAAGGAGGGTTGTAAAAAACCTTGTCCAGCCAGCGCAACAAGGTTTGATTCTATTATACCAAAACAGCAGAAAAAAACAACATTTTTTGGGGTCAGACTTTGAAAACTTGAATTATTTTATCGGTATCGAAATCAGCCCCAGAAACTTCGATTTTAAGAATCCATAATATTATTCAAGTTTTCAAAGTCTGACCCCATCAATTCTTGATGAGTTTAAAATCTCCGGTCCTGGCGGCCTCGAGAACAGGGGCTAGGTAATCATCGACCATCCTGGACTCTAGGGGAACAGGCATATTCTTGAGTTTCATCTCCAGCTGGGGGTTTTTGGCCGCGTCGAGAGTCCTGCACAGATGATCCTGGCTGAATCCTGGGATTTCGGCCAGGGTGATCGGGAAATTCAACCTACGGGCCAAATTTAACATACCGGTGGCCACAGCTTCGCCTAACTCTCTTCCTGCGAGTCTTGAAGCTTCTGGGGTCACGAGTCCATACTTGACATAGATCTCGATCAATATCTTGAGCTGTTTTTGGATGGCAGGTGCGAAAAAGACCGTAAAATATGGATTCATAATGGCGCAGGCTCGCCCGTGACTTAAGATGTCGACCAGAGAAAAACTCGTCAAATGAGGACCGCTCGTGCCTCCGAGCATGATGGCATATCCCCCAAGATCCGTTCCCAATCCTAAGGCTTCTCTGGCCTCGATATCTTCCCCATCGTCTAAGGCCTTTTCGATGGATCCAATCATGAGATCGAGACTTGTCTCCGCGATTTTCTGGATCAGAGTAAAGTTAACCGCAGAGGCACCAAAAAATACTTCAAGACAGTGGGACATCCCATCGAACGCCCCATCCAATGTCAAACCGGGCGGCATCGTTTGTGTCAAGGCGTAATCGAACAGGGCTCGCGGCGGGATTATGGCTTCATCGACGATCAACTTCTTCTGACCCCTTTGGACGTCGGTTATATTCGAGTATTTTGTCAGATGGGCGGCGGAGCTTGAGGCTGTCTGAACCGCTACCAAGGGGAGGAGGTTATCATCCGTGTTCTTGATCTTCTGAGTGACCTCTCCGTTTCCAAAGTACTCTTCGACATCCCCTCCACATGCAGAGAGGACATTGGCCGCCTTGGCCGCATCGATACCTGAGCCACCGGCAACGACGACGACACAGTTGGGTTGAGCTCTTTTTATTTCTTCGGCCAACTGCAGCACATCGTCACGAGGGGCATTCGGCCGAGCACTCGGGATTGGGCCAAGGATCTGTTTTTTTGCCTTCTCAAGGGATTGGACAATACCCAAGAATTCTTTTTCACTCCGCGTTTTCAGGTTGGTAATCAAGAGAATTTTCTGGCCAAAAGAAGACACCAGCTCCCCTACTCTGTCCAAACAACCGACGTCAAAGACATAGGTATCTCCTTTAAACTCCTTGATCATCATCCGCGCCATTTGTTTCATGATAATGCTATTTTAACCAAAGATTTCGCGTTTCGAAAGATGAAACTGGGACTGGATACTCGATTTCCCTCCCGAACTGAACTTTTCGTGACCCGAATACGTATAAATAATCTAATAGAGATAGAATTCTAGATAAAATTTACTTTTGTTCATATAATGGCCTTTTACAAATCAATGTACAAATTAACATAGTTGATGGAATCTAACAAAAGGAGGTACGATGAAAAAAGCGCGAAAAACCTGTTTTGTCCTGTGCGGTCTCTTCTTAGCTGTATCACTCTTCACCTCTCTCCGCTCGGAAGAAAATCTCCATCTGGTCTGGGCTGTCAAAGACTGCCGGATCGTGACTCAAGCCGGTGCTCCGATCGAGAAAGGTACTGTCTTGATTCGCGACGGCCTCATCCAGGCTGTGGGGAAATCGGTCGTTATTCCTTCTGATGCCGAAATCGTCGATGGCAGCAACCTGACCGTGTATCCAGGACTCACCGACAGCCTCGGGACGTCTCTTCTGAAGCTTCCCGAAGAAAAATTCGACATGACCAGAATTTACACAGGAGAGTATACCGACAAAGACAAAGGGATGACACCCGAGCTGAGGACATTCGACCATTTCCAGATCAGCAAAGCCACCCTCCAGAAATACCATGAGTTCGGACTGACCACAGTCCAGATCATGCCAGAGAGAGGAATCTTCACCGGCCAGGCCGCCGTGTTCTCGTTAGGAGGCTCGAACAAGAACGAAAACGTGATCCTGAAAGACAACTGTCTGGGCATCGGATTTTCTCCGTCAAACTTCATGATCTACCCCAGCTCTCTGATGGGGGTTGTTGCCTACATCCGGCAGGAGCTTTCTGATGCGGCTCATTTCCAATACCATACGTCCCGTTGGCAGAAGGAGATGCGGGGTATCAGCCGGCCTGAATACAACGCCAAATCAGATGTTCTGGCAGACTATGCCACCGGGAAAAAACCCGTGATCTTCCTTTGTCGAAACCAGCATGACATCAAGAGGGCTCTAAGCATGGCTT
>CAYGBF010000153.1:0-9302 GCA_964348035.1 uncultured Eubacteriales bacterium
ATGCCGACGGCTTCCCCTGATGCCTTGAGCAGGGTGTGGGGAAATTCAGACCAGAGGAGGTCGAAGTTTTCCGTTCGGGCTTGGGTGATGAGATTTCCTGACTGATGCTCACGCAGCCCCCACCCATCCAGGATGAGCAGCAGCACTCTTTTCTTATCCGTTCCCTTTGTTTTGGCGCCCCGGACCAGGCTCTGTCCGGTCATCTCCAGGGGCTTGGTCAGTCCGAGCAACTCTAGAATGGTCGGGGCCACATCTATCAGTTCGCCTTCTTTCTTGAGGACCGAGTTCTTCGGACTCTCGAGAGAGAAATCGGCCTGGATGAAGGGCACCGGGTTTTTTGTGTGGCCTGTGTTGATGGTTCCGTTCTCGTACAGCCATTCCTCGACAGTTCCATGGTCCGAAGTCACGATAAGAGACATCCTTCGAACCCGGCAGGCCTCGATGACTCGCCCGAGGGCTGCATCAACGGCCTGCACGGCGCTGAGGACAGCATTCCTGTCTTCGATGTGGCCGACCACATCCACGTTGGCAAAATTGGCGATGATAAGGTCGTACACCGTGTCTTCGACCATGTCAATAATCGTATCTGCGACCTGTTGAGCGCTCATCTCGGGTGTGGTGGCATAAGAGTCGACTCCAGGCGGTGAATCGATGATGATTCTTTCCTCTCCAGGAAAACACTCTTCTTCCTTGCCGTTCATGAAAAACCCGACATGGATGGCCTTCTCGGATTCAGCGATCTTCAGCAGCCGCATCCCTGCCCTGGAAACGACCTCGGCCAGGGTGTTCTTGATTTTTCCTTCGGGAGGGAAGGCTACTTTTACATCCAGATCGGGGTGGTACTCGATCATCGTGGCAAAATTCAGTTTCAGGTCGCCCTTTGCCGGAAAGTGGTCGAATCTCTCGTCAGTCAGACTCTCTGTCAGTTGAACCTCCCTTTCGCCTCTAATATCATAAAAGATGACATAGTCCCCGTTTTGGAATCGTCCGACCGGTTTTCCCTCAGGATCCACGGCGATGATAGGGGTTAAGCTTTCGTCCTCCTCCCCTGCTCGGTAGGCCTTTTTGACAGCCTCCACCAAAGGTTTAAGCGCGCTTTTATCTTTCATTTTCCTGTTGTTTAGTCCTCTACTATAGAGACGATGAGGAGTGTTGTCAATGGGAGGAGAAAGATGCTCCTCGATTCATCCTCCCGACTTGACGAATGGGCCAAGGCCGATTACAGTAGGGCTGATAACTTAGAACGGGAAAGGAAGGATTATGAGAAAAATCGTTCTTGTTTTTTTTACACTTTTCATCTGCATTCCTGTTTTTTTAGCTGCGGCCGAGAAAAAACCGCTGAGCTTCGATGATTTTATCCGGATCAAAAGAATCAGCGATCCTCAAATATCCCCTTCGGGTGAATGGGTGGCGTTTGTGGTCACGGTTATGGATAAAAACCAGAATTCCGCCAACAGCGACATCTGGATTATCCCCATCCAGGGCGGGAAGGCCTGGAAACTGACCTCGAGCCCCAAATCTGATACCACTCCTCGCTGGTCGCCCGACGGGAAAGACATCGCTTTCATTTCCACACGAAGCGGAGAGCCTCAAATCTGGATCATTCCTCCTAACGGCGGTGAAGCTCGGAAGATAAGCACCCTATCGACTGGTGCTTCCGGTGTAATTTGGTCTCCAACCGGAGATCACTTAGCCTTCACCTCCTCTGTGTACCCCGATTGTCCGGACGATGAATGCAATAAAAAAAGGAACGCAGAAAGAGCGAAATCTTCCGTTAAAGCCAAAACCTTCGAGCATCTCCTCTTCCGCCACTGGAACTCATGGAGAGACGGGAAGCGAAGCCACCTGTTTGTCACTCCGAGGGAAGGGGGCAAACCCGTCGATCTCACCCCCGGAGACTTCGATACTCCACCAGTCTCCTTGGGCAGCGGCAGCGATTACACCATCTCTCCCGATGGCCAGGAGATGTGCTATGTTCGGAATATTGATCCAGAACTCAAGGTCTCGCTCGGCACCAATAATGATCTCTTCTTGACGGCGATTCGAGACGGACAACCAGAGAAATTGACGACTAACAGAGCCAACGATAATTCTCCCCACTACTCCCCGGACGGTCGGTTCATCGCCTTTCGAGCCATGGCCAGGCCTGGGTTTGAAGCGGACCGGTACACGTTGAAGCTCTACGACCGCAAGAGCAAAAAAATATCAGATTTAACAGATCATTTGGACCGGTCTGTCCAGGAAATCCTCTGGTCTCCTGACAGCTCCCAGATTTATTTTACTTACGGAGACAGCGGTAGGATGATCCTGGCCCGGTTAAACCTCGCTACTCGAAAAACAGAAACAGTCATCGAGGGACATTATCTCAGATCGATCAGGATCTCTTCCTCGGGAAGAACCCTGGTGTTCCTCAGGGAAGCCCTCCATCAACCCGCTGAGGTTTATTCCTTTGACCTCAGAACAAAGAGGATGGCCCAACTTACCAATGTCAACGATACCCTTCTCAGCGGTTTAGAGATGAACCAGGCCCAAGAGTTTTCGTTCGAAGGAGGCGATGGAGACAGGGTTCACGGTTTTCTGCTCAAACCCCCCCGTTTTGAGGCTTCGAAAACCTATCCTCTGGTGATGTTGATTCACGGTGGACCTCAGGGAGCGTGGTCGGATAACTTTCATTTCCGGTGGAATGCCCAGATGTTCGCTTCTCCGGGCCATGTCGTGGCCATGATCAATTTCCACGGCAGCACAGGATACGGTCAGGAATTCACCGATTCCATCTCTGGAGATTGGGGAGGGAAACCGTATCAAGACATCATGAAAGGATTGGATTTTCTCCTCGACCGCTATGAGTTTATCGACAAAGACCGACTGGCTGCAGCCGGAGCATCCTACGGTGGATACATGATCAACTGGATCGAAGGACATACCGATCGGTTTAAATGTTTGATCTCCCACGCGGGTGTTTTCGACCTCAGGTCCATGTACGGAGAGACGGAGGAACTCTGGTTTCCTGAGTGGGATTTTCGAGGCACTCCTTGGACAAACCCCGAGATGTACGAGAAGTGGTCCCCCAGCGCCTACGTGCAGTACTTCCGGACACCCTGTCTCGTGACCCATTCCCAGTTCGATTTCCGAGTCCCTGTCACTCAAGGATTCCAGCTGTTCACGGCTCTCCAGAGGATGAAGGTTCCCTCAAAGATGCTGTATTTCCCGGATGAAGACCACTTTATCCGCAAACCCCAAAACGCCGAACTGTGGTGGAAGACTGTTTTGGGATGGATCGCGAACCACCTGGACTGATAGAGATTAGTCCAGAGACATGCTGAGAAGCGAGTCGGGATCGATACGACTCCCGAGAATCTTCACCCCCCAGTGAAGGTGGGGGCCGGTCACTCTGCCTGTAGCTCCGACTACACCGATGATGTCTCCCCTGCCGACCGAGTCGCCTCTTTTCACCCGAAGGCGGGAAAGATGAAGATACAGGGTGAAAAGGCCGAGGCCGTGATCGATGATCACGGTTTTTCCGGAAAAATACAGGTCCGAAGCGAGCACGACTTCTCCTGCGTTTGAGGCTTTGACCGGAGTGCCTGTAGGAGCAGATATATCCACACCCCCATGGGAGGAACGGGGCTTGTTGTTGTAGATACGCCTCTCCCCAAAATTATCATATTTTTTACCCTCGGAGGGGATGATGAATCTGCCTTCTCCGAGCCACTCGGGCGTGAATCGATTGTACAAAGTCTGCAGGAGTTCTGATTCCCGTCGAATCCTTTCTCGGACCCCGGGGGGCGGCGTGACAAATTTCTCGTTGACCCATAATTTTTTGACAGGAAATTCCTTGGTTGAGATTGTTATGCTTCTTTCCAGGGTTTCCCACCCTCCTGCTGTATCCTGAAAAAATATTTTCAGTGGATAGAGCCCCGGCTTTATCCCCAGATCAAGTCCCAAAAAGGCCTGGAACTTCGATGAATTCTTGTCCCTGCCCATTACTATTTTTTTGTTCATGAACCACACCTGGATCTCTTTCACCTCCGGACATTGGGAGGTTATGGCGATGATTTCCCCCGGTTGGAGCGATCTGTAGTTAATTTCGATCGACCGGCCGCTCGGGCTGAGCCACTGTTCACCTTCAATGGAGAAGAGAGACACGGATAACAGAGTCATGAATAGGCAGATAATCAGTTTTCTCATGATTCGAGGATGTGTCCTTTCCTCCAGACTCGTCTCAGACTCTAAACCTGTCTTTGTTTTCTTAAAATCATTCCTGGGAGTTTGCTCGTGTGTTCCCCTCTTTCGACGACGACCTGACCGTTAACCACGACATACTCGATCCCGAGCGGGTATTGATGGGGATCGGTCCAGGTCGCTTTATCGATCACCTTTTCTCCGTCGAAGATCACGATATCTGCGTAGTGCTCCTCCTTCAAAACGCCTCTTCTTGAAAACCCGAATTTTTCGGCTGGGATGGAGGTCATTTTTTTCACCATTTCAGTTAGGGGAACTATTTTCTCCTCACGAACATACTTACCCAAGACTCGGGGAAAGGTGCCGTAATGGCGGGGGTGAGGCTTGCCACGGCCCAGAGGCCCGTAAGGAGCGATGGCCGAGCCATCCGATCCCACCCCGATGAGGGGATGGGAAAGAATTTTTGTTAAGTTTTCCTCCTTCATCATGAAGGTCACCATCCCTACCCTGTTCTTTTCCTGGATCAACAGATCTCTCATGAAATCATAAGGGTCCTTGTTGAGTTCTTTGGCTCCCTGGAGAACGCTTTTCCCCTCGAAACGCCTGTTTTCTTCAGTAGAGACAGCGGAAATCACGACTTTATCCCAGGAGCCGAGTTTTTTTTCTTGTTCTGCAGAATGGGCTTTAAGTTTTTCCTCCAGGCTGGGATCCTTGAGTCTGGCCAAGAATTCCTCGGTCGTGCCCTGCCTGGCCCAAAGAGGAAAATAGTAACTGAGGCCTGTGGAACCAGCAATGTACGGGTAGCGGTCACAAAAGATGGAAATACCCTCTTTCTTGGCTTCTTCCACCCTAGTCAGAGCATCTTTGACCTTATGCCAGTTCCTCGGGTAGGCAATCTTAAAATGAGAAATCTGGACACTGATGCCAGTTTTTCTGGCCACCTCGATAGTCTCGTCGAGAGCTTCAAGGAGATGGTCGCCCTCGTTACGCATGTGGGTGGCATAGACTCCATTTAACCGGGCTGCGACTCGACATAATTCGGTGATTTCCTCCGGTTGAGCATAGCTTCCTGGGGCATACTCCAGCCCAGTTGAGAGGCCCAAGGCCCCTTTCTCTATATGTTCTTCGACCATCAACTTCATCTTCGTCAGTTCTTCTTGGCTGGGAGGACGATCGTTGAATCCCATGGCCGCTCCACGTATAGTGCCCTGTCCGACCAAGGAAGAATAATTTAGAGCCATCCCCTGCTCTGCTAGTTTCCTATAGAAGCCAACGATATCTTTCCAGGTTAGATCAAGATCGTACTCCTCCTTCAAGATCGTTTTCATTTCTTCATAAGTTTCCTCGGCGACAGGAAAAGGAGAGGATCCGCAGTTACCGCTGACCAGGGTTGTCGTTCCCTGACGGATGGCACTTTCGGCTTTCGGGTTGACGATGAGCTCTACACTCGTATGATCGTGGGCATCTATAAAACCCGGACACACGGTTAATCCCTCGGCCTCGATCACCGCTCTTCCCTTGCCAGCGGGGATATCGCCTATCTTGCGGATGAGGCTGTCTTTGATCCCGATGTCCGCCTGGATGCCCTCATGACCCAATCCATCAAAGACTGTACCGCCCTTAATGATCAGGTCAAAATCT
The DNA here is from genome assembly GCA_964348035.1 of uncultured Eubacteriales bacterium. GTDB lineage: Bacteria > Acidobacteriota > Aminicenantia > Aminicenantales > Aminicenantaceae > CAYFXE01. The sequence continues at coordinate 5,824 of CAYGBF010000153.1, forward strand.
TTTTTTGGGCTGCAGCCTTTGAGGATAAGACCGGAACCTCCAAGACCGGCCGCAGCCAGAGCTGCTGATGATTTTCTGAGAAATTGTCTTCGGGTGATCGTTTTCATACCTCCCTCCTTCTTCCAGTAAACATCCCTCATATCTTAAAACAGGGATAAATAAAATCAAGAAATAATATTAAAGGAGAAACGAGCCTTTCTTCTTGATTTTACTGACATGTTATAATAGCCATCAAAGGACATTTCTTTAAAGGAAAGCTAAATGACAATATCCAGGAGAGATTTTTTATGGGCATCGGGCCTGAGCACGGTCTCTCTGCTCGGGCGGAATCCAGGAAGGCCGAATGACTCTTGTTCTCAGCCTCGTAAAAATAACGTAAGACATTCATCTTTTGACGGCTGGATAGAGCTCGATTTCAGGAACATGGCTTGGAATCTGAAAAAGCTGCGAAAGCAGCTCAAGGTCCCGATCATGGCTGTCATCAAGGCTAACGGATACGGACACGGTCAGTTCGAGGTGGCTCGGTTCCTGGAATCCCAAGGGATCGATTCTCTGATGGTCGGGAAACTTCAGGAAGCGCTGCTTTTAAGGAAAGCAGGGATCCAATCCCCGATCCTCAACTTTGGCCCTTTCGCCGCTGAAGAAGCCGAGACAATCATCCAGAACAACATCTCTCAGTCCGTTTTCACCACAGGAGTAGAAGCCCTGAGCTCCACAGCCGTGCGGCTCGGCGAAGAAGCGAAAGTTCACGTTCATGTCGACACAGGTATGGGGAGGGCGGGCATTCCCTACTACCGAGCTCTTCCGTTTTTGGAGATGGTCTCTAAGTTAGAAGGAATAGAGATTGCGGGTGTGTCGACTACACTGACCGAAGACTTTGACTTCGACCGAGAACAGCTGCGTCGCTTCCTCCTGCTCTGTGGAAACGCCGCCCGAAAGGGTTTTTCCCTGGGTCGAAAACATGCTGCTTCGAGCAGTGCCGTCTTGACATTACCCGAATCTTTTCTTGATCTCGTAAGGCCTGGAATAATTCTCTACGGATACTATCCTTCCCAAGAGACTCAGGAAGAAGATCGCCTCAACCTCAAACCTGTCCTGCAGCTCAAGAGCCGGGTTTATGAAGTGAAGACCCTGCGTCCAGGAGATTCGGTCTCGTACCACAGAGCCTACACCGCTAAAAGCAGAGAGACGATGGCTCTTATCCCGCTCGGGTACTCGGATGGCTATCCTTTCCGGGCGAACGATCGGGCCTCTGTTCTCATCCGCGGCAGGAGATTTCCCCTTATCGGGACGATAACAGCCAATCATATGGAAGTTTTGTTCGGTCGGGAAACTTCAGTAACGGCGGGAGATGAGGTCGTCCTGATCGGTCATCAAGGACGGGAAGAGATCGTCGCCGATGAAGTGGCCCGGTGGGCCGGGGTTTCTGTGTATAAAATCTTGATCGGGCTGAATCCGCTCCTGCCGAAGAGAGTCGTCTAATCAGAGTCTGGTTAGGGCCTAAAACCACAAGATTCTTGAGACGCTAACCAACCCTCCCAGTTCCTGAGCCTCGGAAAGTGCATAAAAACGAGAACCAAGGACACAAAAAGAAGGATGATGAAATCTCTCCTCATGCCCCCCAAGAAAAACAGGACCAGGCCGAAAACGGCCGGCCCTTCGCTCAAGGCCATGGAGAGGATGGAGGTTCTCTGAAGCTTACCGATTAAGACCCGTCTGGCATCCGAAGGTTGTTGTCTAAGGAGCAGACCTCTCAACAGCCGGAGGACGATGACGATGACCACAGAAAGGCCGTAGAACACATACCGAAGGCTCTCTGTGCTTTGAACTGTGGCTAAGGTCAAAGACTCGGGTCTGAGCATAAATACGATGACCAGGTAGATGAACAGACTGGCTATGATGGCGATCCCGACAACCGCAGAAACGTGGTAGGCTTTCCTCAGATCATCTTGATTATCCATCCACTCCTCCTCATTATTTGGCAATTGACATCCTGAGTCTGGCGTCTGCGGGAGAGAAGGGAAATGCGGAGATCCCTTTCTCCATCATCAGGGACTGGCTCAGAATCTTCAACCCCATCGGTCAAAAGTTTAAACAGATAGTGAGGGATTGTCCTCGCGGCGAGAACCGAAAACCGACTTGAATCTTGCGTTTTCCCTTTCGTCTGTGGGCAGCGGTGATTTTTTTTGAGACAAAATGTCCGATCGCTGCCCCGATAAGCACGTCAGAGGCCCAATGCTCACCATCATGTATACGAGATATTCCTGCCAACAAAGCGAGGCTGTAGGCCAAGGCGTCCACGATGAACTTATCTGAATGATCGGCAATCGTCGTGGCCACGGCAAAGGCTGCGGAAGCATGTCCTGAGGGGAATGAGCGGTAACGAGAGCGGAAAGAGAAGGGATGGAAGGTCGTACTGGTCTCTTCTTCATGGGGACGGGCTCGACCGATCAGAAACTTCATGCCGCCGACAACTACTCCGGTGATAATCCAACTCTCCAGACCCAAGAGGGCGGTTTTCCGGAGATTCGTATCGTCGAAAATTTCTCCAGTGACGTACAGAGCAGCCAGTGAGCCCCCTAAAAAATATCCGTTTCCCATCGGTTCGGTATACCGGGAAATATCATCAGAGGTCGGATTTCTCCTTTCTTGGAACCAGTCATGAATGTCCTGGTCGAAGATGTAAACCAGCGTTCCTGAAGCGATGATCGCGGAGAGTTTTAACAGATCGCGTCGTTGCCAAGACCTCGGAGCGCTGGCCACACGGCCAAAATCATGGGCAAAGTCTTGGATAAAATGTTTGTTCAGCCTGTATCCTGAAGACTCCTGCTCGTTTTGGAGGGCGTTTCCGGAAGTCGAGAAGACAAACAAAAGAGTAAGGAAAACAACAGCGGGCGGTTTCTGATGACCCAGCCTTAGGCTCATTACCGAGATTGTCCCATAAAAGATTCGATGGCCGCGAGCGTTCTGTCGGTCACTCCTTGGAGTAAATCCAAGGTGTCCTTGGCTTTCTGTCCTAGGTTATCGAGCCCTTCTCTGTCTCGGAACAGAAACATATTGACCAATTCATCTCCCTCATGAACGACTCGAGCCGCACCTGCCTCAAGGAATTTTTTGGCCAAGTAGGAAAAGTTGTCCATATGAGGTCCGAAGAAGAGGGGTTTTTTGTAGAAGGCGGGTTCAAGGAGGTTATGGCCTCCCCACGGAACGAGACTGCCGCCGACGAAAGCGACGTCAGCCAAGGCATAATACTTAACGAGTTCGCCTAGAGTATCCAGGACGAAGACATCCCATCCTGTAGGCAGGGAGACGGCGGTTTTCCTTTCCACCCTGAGGTTGAGATCCTGGCATATTTTCTCGATCTCCCCCGCTCTCTCTGTATGCCGTGGGGCCAGGATGAGCCGAATTTCCTTGTCTTTTTTCTTGGCTGCAGTATAAGCCTGGAGGAGCATCTCCTCCTCCCCTTTTCTTGTGCTCCC
>CAYGBF010000154.1:0-4530 GCA_964348035.1 uncultured Eubacteriales bacterium
GCTTGGGCTTGAATTCGCTGCCTTCTTTCCAGTCGGGAAAACTGGACTCCATGCTCAGTCGGTACCCGATCTTGAAATACATATGCAGATCATCCAGACGGCCGCTTAAATCCCAACCGGGATCATACTCGTCCGAAGGTTTATGGTATTTTTCTCGGTTATATTTTTTCTTTTGGGCAAGGCCCCATTCCTCTCCTTTTTCCAGATGTTGAATGCCCGAGCCGGCGCTCAGGGCCGGCACACCCTGTTTGGCGAAAGGAAAATGGTCGGAACGGAAAAAGGAGCCTCTTTCTGGAGTCGGGTTGGGCAGAACCACCCTCTCCACTTCCTCAGCATAGGCTTTGACATAGTCATCCAGCTCGGACTGCCCATAGCCGACAATCCGGATGTCTTTCATCCGGCCGTAGATGTTCAGGGCGTCCATGTTGATGACCGCGACGGTTTTTGAGAGGGGATATATGGGGTGGGTGGCGTAATAATGCGAGCCCAGAAGTCCCTGTTCCTCAGCCGTCACCGCCATGAATAAGATAGACCTTTTGGGAGGGGAACCTAGCTGCTGGAAGGCTTCCGCCAGTTCGATCAGAGCCGCAGTACCGGTAGCATTGTCTAGCGCTCCGTTAAAGATCTGGTCTCCTTCCAGGTTAGGATCCTTGCCGAAGTGATCCCAGTGAGCAGTATAAATAATATACTCATCCGCCCGCTCAGAACCGGGAAGGAGTCCGATGACATTCTTGGATACGGCGTTTCTGATGCTGTTTTCCAAGCCGAGGTTGGCTTTCAACCCCAGGGGGACGGCTTTAAATCCGGGTTTTGCCGCTGATTTTTTTAAATCATCAAAGTTTTTCCCCGCGGCTTTAAAAATTGTCTGGGTTGTCTCCAGGGTAATCCAGGACTCGACGGCGCACCGGGAGGCATTACCGTCCTCGGAAACAAGGCTGAAATTGGGGCCGGTCCAGCCTTTCCTGACCACACCCCACCCATAGGAGGCCGGTTCGGTTTCATGGATCACCACCGCACATGCGGCTCCCTGCCGCGCGGCCTCCTCGTACTTATATGTCCAGCGGCCGTAATAGGTCATGGACCGTCCCTTAAAAAGCTCCGGGTCTTGAGTGGCAAAACCGGGGTCATTGACCAGCATGACCACGGTTTTTCCTTTGGCGTCGATTTCTTCATAATCATTCCATTGATACTCGGGAGCGACGATGCCGTAGCCGACGAATATCACATCGGAATTCTCAACCGACACTTTTTCCTGGACCCGCAGGGTCACCCCCACAAATTCGTCTCCGTAAGCGAATTCAAGAGGCTTTTCCCCTCCTGTGATCTTAAGGCCGGTTTGTGGGCTGGCCGTGATTTCCACCAGCGGGACTTCCTGGAAAAAACTCTCTCCGTTTCCGGGTTTTAGCCCTGCATTTTCAAACTCATCCTTTAAAAAGGAGATGGTTTTTTCCTCACCCGGGGAAGCGGGAAAACGGCCTTCAAAATCATCCGAACTGAGTGTCTCTACATCCTTGGCGAGTTCGTCTGTATTCAAGCTGGCCTCGGCGGCCTCTACATCATGCGCTTTGCGGCCGCACGATGTAAAAACAAACGCAGTTAAAGATATAATCAAGATACAGAAGATAAGTTTTCTCATCATAGAAAAACTCCTCATGTCAGAAATGAATGCCCTTGAATTTTTATGAATATCCGATGAAAAGTCAACCTCTCGAAATATTCCTTGACATAAGCCCAAAAAGTATATAAGTATATACTTAAATGATGAATTAACATGAAAGAAGCAGCGGAACTCTTTAAACTTCTCTCAGTGGATAAAAGAATAGAGATTATTGAATACCTGAAAAAGGGCGATATGAATGTGAATACTCTGGCAAAAAATTTAGGGATCACCCAGTCTGCTGTTTCACAACATCTGCGGGTCTTGAAGGCAGCTGGATTCGTAAAAAATGAACGAGAGGGGTATTGGGTGCGTTATTCTTTGAATCAAGAAACATTAGAGAAATGCCGGCAAAGATTAAACAGGATTTGTACCTGTGGCTGCCTACAAAAAGATAATATTACTAAGCAACAATAGAAAAAATATTTTTTTTAATTATATTTAAGTATATGAGCAAATACTGATAATGAAATTAAAGAAGCAGGTGATTTATATGTGTGGTGGTAGTGAGGTTAAATGTGAGATCAAGGTTATTGAGCTTGATGATGGTTATCAAGTTCAGATTACAGGCGGTGAAGTAAAAGATGCGCTTAAGCCAGAAAATCTAAAAAGGTGTATCGAAGCCTGCTGTTCTGGCGAAGAGCCATTCAAGAATACCTGTGGCCGCTAGGTAGTATTAATTCTAATCCAAAGAAGTCCAATCCAGCTCATGGGTCTCGCGGCTGGCGATGATCTTCCGGAAGACCTCTTCCGGCCATTTGAGAACCCCGTCCACCATCAGCAGGTCATGAGGGATGCTGATGCCGAAGAGACGCCCGTTTTCCTGCAGATAGGGGAGTATCGTTGTCCAGTCTTCCCTGCGGAAGGATTTAAACTCGGCACCGTTCAGCTGGTTTTCGGTGACCGTGTGGTAAGGATCATTCAGGTAACATGCGCCCCCTGATGCCAGGGAAAACAGGTTATTACCGGGGTATTTCATCTCTAATCCGATGACTTCACCCCGCTCATCATAGGTCAGACCGTTTATAATAACAAACCCGCCGCCTGTTTGGGCTCCGGCCATGAAGCTTTCAGCACAATAATCGAGGCAGGTGCCGTTTATGATAGCCCGGATTCGGCCGACGGCGTTGATCAGGGGACGTCCGGCGGCCGATCCCATCACGAACGATTCTCCTCCCTTGGCTCCGTACAAGAAGGTCTGACCCACATTCCCGAAGATCACGATTTTGCCTGATTTGAGGATCTGTCCCACCTGGTCCTGAGCATCGCCGTGGACATACAGCTGGGCGCCGTCCAGGCCGCTGCCTAGGTAATCCCCGCTCGAACCGTAGACATCGATCCGAACATCTTCGGTGTTTGAACCGAGTCCACAACCGATGAACCGGTCGCCCCGGCAGCGGTAGACGATGAAATTCCTCCAGCCGCTGGCATGGGTATGGGCGATGACTCTCGAGACAGCCTCAGGCCCATCGTTTGGAAACTTTCCGGCGTCGATGACCATGGTATCGGATGAACGGCCGGGTTTGGGGACAGCTTTTTCCCAAGCGCTGCTGGCGTCGAGTCTTATCATTCCTGTCTTGCTCTTTTTTCCGGGCCCGGACACGGAGTCCAGGATTTCTTGAATGGATTGCTCTACGGTCGCCATCTGAAAGGTCCGCTGACCTCCAGCCGGATCCCAACGTCTGTCACGGAGCAAGGTCAGTTGGCGGAGGGTTTCTTCCATCCCCTCCTTTTCGACCAGCTTTTTCGATCCTCGGTTGAAATTTTCAAGCTGACTGTGTTGGAGGGCCTTCATCAGATCCTTCAACATTCCTTGGAAGGGATCCTGAAGAGCATTCGGTGACCAGTCTGGTGACTCATGCTCCGGTTTCCGTGGGTTCGAATCCCCGGTGGATGGAGTGTCCGATACCGTCTTCTTGTTTTTGCTGTTCGTCCAGCGATCGAGACGTACAGGAGAAGTGGACTTTTCTTTTCGGCCCTCCGGATGAGTATTTCCGCTTATCTCTTTACCGAATTTGTCACGGACATCCAGAACCTTGGAACTGTTTTCTTGTTTCAAGGTGTAGACAAAAGCACCACCGTCTGTGCAGCTCCCTCCCCGGGCCACCCAGTACCGATCGGCCATCGGTGGTACAGCGGTATCATCAGAGGCGATTTCTTCAAAAAAAGCGTCGAGGGCTTGCTTTTCACTGGCTATAGCACCGTAGCTCTTTTCGCCCTCCAGTAAGCAGAATACTTGCGGTCTGAGCATCGAGACATCTGTGATACCGATAAGCTGCGGCACACCCGTTCCCGGCTCGGCCCGGGCAACGATGAAGAACCATGGTCCATCGGGTGAGCCGTGTAAATGGGCGGATTGGATGGCCCGGTATATTCTCTGTCGACGCTTCGTCAACCGCTCAAAATCACCATCTGGAGTAGGTGCCAAGGCTTCGATCACAAACTCCAGGGGATAGCCGAGCACCCGGGAGTACAGGTCAAACAGAAGTACCGAGACCTCTGTATCCGTTATAAACTGCGGGACAATTCCCCACTGGCGGAGGTATTCACACACAGCATGGTAATTGGCGAAATCTCCGTTATGAACGAGCGCTTCGTGCAGGCCGACAAAGGGATGGGCCCCACCGGGATGCCAGACGCGTCCCCGGGTCGGATACCGCTGGTGCCCGATCCAAAGATGGGCCTGGGTATCTTCCAGGCAGTAATAACGGGCGATCTCCTCGGCGTACCCGACAGCTTTGAGGATCATCAGATCCCGGCCGTGAGAGAGAACAAACGCGGCCGGATCTTTCCGGTTCTCGTAAAATTTCTCGTTAAGGTGATAACTGTTCTGAAAAACAAATTCATCCTCTGCGGCTTGTGTCTCTGTAATC
>CAYGBF010000155.1:0-16533 GCA_964348035.1 uncultured Eubacteriales bacterium
TGCCGATTGTTCCTCCTGTGTCGTGACCTGCCCGATGGGCTTTGACATCAAAGAAAGAGTCCTGGATATCATACGATTAAGGGATTTTCCGCCGGAATTTTTCGCTACATAGGATGCATGAGGATGGCTGAGGATGGGTCAGACCGACCTATATATAACATAATAAAAGAAATACACTAAAATTCCCTGCGGTTTTGGGCCTTAGAGCTTCGTTTTTTCCCCTAAAATCGCCCCTCTAAGATATTTAAATTAAAAGACCTCTCCCCTACCTTGATGGAATCATAGACAAATTCATAACTCAATTATGTCCGTGCTCCGATTGAGAGACGATCACTGGCTGTTGATAATGACCAGCCACTGAGCTTTGGGGTCGACCGCCAGACGGGAAATATTCTTGATCCCCAAGGCGCTGAGGTCTCCGATCAACTGCCAATCCTTGTCCTTTCCTGGTTTGAATACGAACAACTGCGGTCCTACTCCCATGATCAATACTCCGGAGGGAGTCCAGGCATAGAATTCATTCCCCTCCAGCATGGAAACAATGGGCTGTGTCTTTCCAGTTCCCAGGTCATACATCTTAATGACATTAGGTCCGCCCTCTTGGCTCCGGGAAAAACTGATCGCATCCTGGCCGGGGATTTTGTGAAGGGATCGGCCGATATCCTCAGCCACTCGGACAGACGAGTTATCTTTCAGATCTACTATCCGTAGAAAATGGGGCGAGCCGAGCAAAAATAAGGCCACTTTTTGGGGATCGATCCAGGTGTGATACCCGACCTTCTCCCCTTCCTCGTAGATCAATTCCGGATCTCCACCGGCCAAGGGGAAAGAAATCAGGGGTTGGGCCCCTTTCCTCGGCCCCTCACTCGTAACCAATTGAATAACAGAAAAACTCTTGCCATCAGGCATCACGGTCGGCGAGTATTCTGAATCCGGAGTGTCCGTCAGGCGGATGGTTTTTCCGGTTTCGATATCATACCGATAGATATCGGTATTCGACCCTGATCCTGAGGAATAAAAAACTGAACTGCCATCCGGATGGAAGGATGGTTGATTGTTGTATCCTTCGGTCTGATTGATCCTCACAGGATCGCTGAAGATATACCTCTCTCCGTCTATCTTTATTCGAATCAGATAGATATCTGTCTCTCCCTGGCTGAAGCCAGCCGAGGGTATCAATATCAATATTAAGGTAAGATAAAACATAAAAATCATTTTTGGCCTCATTGTCTCCTCCATAAACACCGGAATTATACGTAAGAGAAAAGAAAAGTCCAATTTTGGGGAAAATCAAGATTAATTTAACAACAGAGGCAACCCTCTCGCTCTTTTTTTCGTAAGAAGAAGACGAATAGATGCATGAGTTTTGCGGATAAGTTTACACGAACCTGGAGATTAGGCGAGATGGCAAGGCTAATCACTCTTATATCGATTTTGTTCATGGCTGTGTTTTTGGCATCACATGTTTATGCGGATGAGCTTATTACAGTACATCCCACGAAAACTCCACCTGTAATCGATGGCATTCTGGGTGACGCGGCCTGGGAAGCAGCAGCACAGTTTGAAAATTTCAAAACCATAAAACCGGATTATGGAAAAGAAGGCAGCCAAAAAACCATCGCTTACATGACATATGATGAGGAAAACATCTTTTTCGCAGTCCGCTGTTTTGACAGCGATCCGAGTAAGATCAAAACCTCGGTCAGCAGTCGTGATAATATGTTCCAGGATGACTACGTTGCCTTCATTATAGATACCTTTAATACGATGCAGGAAGCATACGGATTCTTCCTAAATCCTGAGGGAATCCAGGGTGATGCCATGATCAATAGTGATGGGAATACCGACGACAGCTTTGACATGGTCTGGTACAGCAAAGGGAATATCGATGATAAAGGATACACAATAGAGTGCCGCGTTCCCTTACAGAGCATCCGTTTTCCCGGGAAAGAGACGATCACCCTGCGGTAGTCATTTTTCCGGCAGATCGTTCGCAGCTCTGAATTACTCAGTGCCCCGCCCGCATATCCTGATAAAGGAAGCCTACTAAAGCAATCACAGCAGGTATCCATAACAGGCTGGAAATATAAACGTGTGTACGAGTTTCTTCCTGCTCTTACTCACAGCACCCGGCAGTCAGCCTCGGAAGGAAGGATGCAGACTGATGAAAGGACGACGGATTTCAGCCTGACTGGTAAAATCGGTTTGACGTCCGACCTGACTCTGGATGCCACGTACAATCCGGATTTCAGTCAGGTCGAAGCAGATGCCGGTCAGATCGATGTCAACCTGCGTTATGCTCTATTTTATCAGGAAAAGCGGTCCTTTTTTCTCGAGGGAGAACGACATTTTCCAGTTTGCCGGAAATGTCGAGGAAGGTCCCCTTGCTATGGTGATTCACACCCGTACGATCATCAATCCCATTTTCGGGTTCAAACTGACCGGAAAAGCCGGCCGGAAGAGCACCTTGGCCACCATTTACGCTCGAGATGATTTAGCTGACGATTCGATTGACAGACACCCGGATTTCGCAATCCTGCGGTATAAATTCGCTCTGAAAGAAGATTCTTACATCGGGGGATTTTACACAGCCAAAGAATACGGCCAGGGTTTCAACCGTGTTGTCGGCACAGACGGCAGATTTCGTATTACTCAAACATCCATCGCAGATTTTCACCTCTTCGGTGCCTTCACCCAAAGAAACGGAAGCGACGAAACCTCCAGCGATCATGCTTTAGGGCTCCACTATCAGTACGGAACACGTAAAGTCATCGTCGATCTGGGGTATCAAGACTTATCAAAGGATTTCCAGATCGACACGGGTTTTATCACCCGGACGGGAATACGGCGTATTTCAGCCTTTGCGATGTACAGATTCTACCCGAAATCCGATTTTTTCCAGAGGATTGAGCCTTTTTATTGGAGTTTCCATCTGTATGATACCGAAGATGAGATGTTCGAAACATTCAATCTTTTCACCCTTAGATTCTGGCTGCCAAGAAGCACGATGTTCCGCGTGGACGGTATAGTGGCGAATGAAGTGTTCGCGGGAGAACGGTTCGAAACCAGCGGAGTCGGGATCCAGGGACAATCCCAAATAACGAAACAAATATTCCTGCATTTTTTTCTTCCGCCACACTGGAGCTATCTATTATGACTCTGAGGATCCTTTCCAGGGATACGGAAACAGGTTGGGTGGAGCAGTCCAGTACCAACCCTTGGATAAGCTAAGTTTTGTTCTCAGTCTTTCGTATGTGGATTTTTACCGTGATTCGGATAAACAAAAGTTATACGACTATACCATCTTGCGCAGCCGTAATACATTCCAAATCAATAAGTATCTGTTTCTCAGGGCCATATTCGAATACAATGACTTCCGCGACAGACTGACAGCAGACGCCTTGATTTCCTTTACCTACATTCCTGGGACTGTTCTGTATACTGGGTATGGATCTGCCTTCGAGAAACTCGAGTGGGATGGACAGGATTACCGGCCAAGCGACGACTTCCTGGAGACTAAAAGAGGGTACTTTACTTCTTCAAGGTGAGTTATCTCTGGCGCCTCTAACCTGGGCAACTATTCACAATCTCAATCCTGCACTTTCTTCCATAATTTCCGTCTCCTAACACTCTGGGATAAGAGAAAAACAGCCTCATCAGCCAGATCCATGACTCAAAGATTTGAGAAAATGATCTCTTATGCAGCGTCAATACTTAAAGAGGAAGAAGCGATGGTTAAGTTCAAACTAACAAATCTTTTCGACCCAAGACTCCCCTTCCCCACAAAAACCATTCAACTTCAGAATGATACTATCGAAGTCTACATCATTCCAGACGAAAAGAAAGCAGAAGTGCTCAAGAAGCTTTATCCTTTTATACCTGTTCCCTCTCTTGACGACGAGATGTTAGATATCCACGCAGATAAAAAGTTTAAAGTTAAGGAATTCTGTGTCACTAGAGAAGGACAGATGAATCTCCTCGTGAGTCCCTACTATTTTGAGAGCGGTGGTACAGTCATAGACTGGTGGTCAGAGGACTCTGAAGACTAAGGATGAAAAACATACTCGAGTAGAAATCGAATCTTCTCTGGAAATCTATAATTCCTATTAAAAATTCGCTTGACAATAGTATCATTAATGATATCATAGAGATGGGCAACATTGAGTTTATCCTGACCAGGATTAAAAGGAATCCTAGAAATGTCCGATTTTGTGATCTATGCAAAGTATGTGAACACTATTTCGGCTCGCCGCGTCAAAGAAGAAGCAGCCACAGAATATGCAAAACTCCCTGGTCGGGCGATCCAAGAATCAATATCCAAGATCACAGAGGAAAAGCCAAAGTTTATCAAGTAAGACAGGTTTTATTAGCGATAGAAAAATTGGAGTTAAAGAATGGCGTTAAAGAGTGATCGGTATACTTACAGAATTATCTGGTCGGAGGAAGACAAGGAATATGTCGGTCTGTGTATCGAATTTCCTAGCCTCAGTTGGCTAGCTGAAAGTCCAGAATCAGCGTTGGAAGGAATCCGGAAAGTTGTTGAAGATGTTATCAAAGATATGAAAATCAAAGGCGAGTCTCCTCCTGAACCGCTTTCTTGTAGGAAATTCAGTGGAAAATTTGTGGTCAGGATTCCACCAAAACTGCACCAAAATCTTGCCATTCAGGCCGCCGAGGAGGGAATCAGTCTTAATCGGCTCGTCAGCGCAAAACTCAGCCGGGAATAACTTTCCAAGTCCTACGAAAATCCTCTGAAAAAAACGTTGAAGAAAACAAAACAAATGCATTATGATGTATGAAATGAACATCATAGAAACCCAAGACCTTACTAAATACTACGGAAAAGACAGGGGCATAATCGACCTCAATCTGAACATCGAAGAAGGAGAGATCTTCGGGTTTATCGGACCCAACGGGGCCGGCAAATCCACGACAATCCGGACCCTTCTCGGACTGATTTTTCCCACTTCAGGCAGCGGCAGAATCTTCGACTTAGATATCGTCAAACAGACCAAGGCCATTAAAAAGCAGGTCGGGTACATGCCTTCAGAAGTTGGTTATTATGAAAAGATGGACGGACATGAACTTCTCCAGTATTCGGCTAGCTTTTACGACACCGACTGTGAGTCGAGGATAAGAGAGCTGGCAGAAGTTTTTGCCCTGGACCTGGACCGGAAAATCATCGACCTCTCCCGGGGAAACCGGAAGAAAATCTCGATCCTGCAGAGCCTCATCCACAGGCCTCGATTACTGATCCTGGATGAGCCCACCAGCGGTCTGGATCCTTTGATGCAGGCAAAATTTTTTGACATCCTGAAGGAAGAAAACAGCCGGGGCACAACCGTCTTCCTTTCCTCTCACACCCTGAGTGAAGTCCAAAATATGTGCCGTCGAGTGGGAATCATCAAAGAAGGAAAAATCATCGCCGTAGAAGATATCGAGATCCTCAGGAAAAAACAGCTCCGCAAGATTCAGGTCGAGTTTGCCCATCCTGTAAAAAGCGGTGAAATCGCATGTGCCGGTATGATCGATGCTCAGGCCGACAGGAACATCCTGAGTTTCATGTATTCGGGAAGGATGAATGACTTTCTCGGTGCTTTAGCCGGCAAGGACGTTAAGGACTTGATCATAGAAGAACCCTCTCTCGAAGAAATCTTCATCCACTATTATTCGGAAGAAAAGGAAGATATCGAGAAGGCTTGAGAATGAAGATAAACACACACATATACTCGAAAGAATTAAAACGCTACCGAAACTCTTTCATAGCCTGGAGTGCCTCCATCAGTGTGCTGATAGTGATGGAGATGGCTTTCTTCCGATACTTTATCAGAGGGGATATGCTGAAGCTGATGAAAACCTTTTTTGAGGATTCCTTCTGGAAGAAAGCCTTGGCAGCCTTGGGATGGAGTGTGGATGGATTGACCAATATTTTGGGGTATTACGCGGCCCGGCATGCGATTTATATCATACTCCTGGGCACCTTTTTTTCGATAATGCTGGCCGGCAAGATTTTGGCCCTGGAAGAACGCGAAAAAACCGCTGAATTTCTTCTTACCAAACCCGTAACAAGGCTGGAGGTTGTCCGGAGCAAACTGGCCGCATTCTTCACTTACCTGCTGCTGCTCAATGTCGTGATCCTGACCATCGGATTCATCGGCCTGGAAATCTTTAAAGGGAACAGCGATTATCGGCCAATGACCTTTCTCATCCATTCGTTTTACTCTTTCCTGTTGATGCTGGCTTTTGGGGCTAGTGGCCTTCTCCTATCTCTTCTCATAAAAAGAGGCCGCCCGATTACCAACATATTGATCGGTATCGTGTTCGGGGGATACTTGATTGACATTTTATCTCAAATATCTGCTTCGACAGAAAAATTCGGATATTTGAGTCCGTTTAAATTTATGGATACCGGAATTCTCCGTCCCGACTATGGCCTGGAGTTGTGGCGGGTTCTCTATTTTCTGGGATTATCTCTTGTATTCATCACTCTGACGTTTGTCGTTTACAAAAAGAAGGATATCCTTATCTAGCAGCCATCCACGCCTGTGTTTGTTTGTATAAACTGTTTGTGAACATCTCAATTTCCTTTCTTGGCTTCAAAGAATCCAAAAAGCAAGAATGCCATTCCTATACCGAAATCAATTATTCCAGATATGTCCGGGCTCCGACAAAACGATTGCTGTAATAACCATGAATAAGAGAGTCTTTCCGAATTTTTTTTTCCTTCCCTGGGGCATGAATAAACTCCTGATTTCCGATATAAATCCCGACATGAGATATTTTTTGTCCCTGGGAAGTTTCGAAGAAGACCAGATCGCCCTTCTTCAACTGATCTCTGACCACTGGTACTCCAGCGTTGTATTGATCCTTCGAGGATCTCGGCAGATTTAGTCCGTTCATCTGGTAGACTGCCATCGTCAATCCGCTGCAGTCGAAACCTCGCTCCTTTGATGCTCCGCCCCAGGAGTATTCGACGCCGATATAGCTTTCTGCTGTAGCCACGATGCTGTCCCTTAAATAATGTTCACCGAGCTCATCACGCTTTGTCACCGCATAATCTTCGGGTTTAACGATATAATAATCCTCGATCACATAGTCGTTGAAAAGCCTCTCGGCTTCCTTCAGAGCTGCTTTTCTGGAGGAAAAATCACCGAATCGGACCTTGTAGAGTCCTGATTCATGCCGGAAGTAATAGGTATTCAAACCCTTACGGCTCAGGGCCTCTGTGAGCCGGCGGGCATTGTCCAAGACTGTAAACGCCCCAACCTGGACGGTGTATCCAGTCCGTGCGAGCCTTTCCTTTGGAGGCGATGGCTTAGCTGGAGGAATTACTCGAGCACGTCCCCGGCATCCAGTCAGCCAGGCTAGCCCAAATATTAAAAGTGTATAACATACATTTTTCAGGATGACCTTCATCTTCTTCACTCTTCAATAATTATGTCGGTTTTTGCTGCGGTTGGCTAATCCGCACGGCATTACGGACAATGATCTACCTGCATCAGGCTCCTCTCCCCTATCCCAGCCGAGGGAGATCAAAATCGTTCCTGTCATAAACCAAGCAGAAGTGAGTAACACATATTTCATTTAATTTCAATAATTTATTGTATCTTTAGGCCACCGTTTCATTTAATCATAGTATTGAAGAGCAGTTTGAAGGTGCCGTGAGTCTGGCAGCGGTGCTGGGTCCTGAACCCGATAAGAATCACCCGACCTTGACCGTATTTGGCGTTGACCATCGCTGCCTTTTTCGCCAGGTGTTCTTCGCCGATCAGCCAACCGCTCTGCAGGAGATCCTTGTCCTGGTACCGGACCACAGTCTCATACCTCTCGTTGTGCTGCCCAGGGGTAATCTCGAAGGCTGGGCTGGACCTGAAAAGGACACACCCCTCTGAAGGCATCCCATAGGCCAGAGGATGGAGGCTGTCGAACTTCACCTTAATCGTCGAACCAGGACAAAAGAATTCCTTGGAGTCGAGGTTATCAACGATGTTACGAACACTCAAGGCGAACTTCTCGGTCGCAAAACCGCACGCCTCACCGAGGGTCACTAAGGTTCCTCCTTTTTCTACAAAATCTTTCAAGGCTGCAACGCCTTGTTTGCCGATACCGCTTCTGTACTCAGGGGGATAACCTGTGAGGTAGCGGCGGTATCTCGGCGGAATTTCGCCCATGATCATGCCTGTCGAATCATGCGGCAGGATGATGACATCATACTTAGCAATAAGATTTCCTTTTTTGATCTCGGCATCCATGAGAGACGTATAAGGAAAAGCAAACTGTTCTAGGAGAAAGCGGGTCCACCCTTCATCCATGTTGCCTCCGTAGTAACGCTGATACATCCCGACCTTTGGCTTTCTGATTTCATGGATACCTTCCGTGATCTTTTGGTCTAGAGCATTAAAATCAACCCCGGTTTGTTTGGCGACATCCCTGAAAATTTCTCCAGATCCGCCCTGAACGATAAAGTCTCCCGGCCGAAGATTCGTGGATGTTTTATCCACGCGGTAGATCTTTATCCCTCGGTTCAAGAGTAGATTGACAGCCTTGAAGCTGGCATTCAGCCTCCCGTCAATCACATATCCTGCTTGACTTGGTTCAACCTTTCCTTGGACCGACACTCCGCCGGAGAGAGTGAGAAAGTCACCTTTTGGGACCTCATCGACAGGGTCCACGCGGACCCCCATAAACTCATTCATGGTATGAGTGGCCAGGTCGTAAGGCCGGAGTGGTGTCCCGTCCTCACGCATGGTCCAGTCATTTTCAGGATAGAATGTCTGCCCGAGCAGGTTTCGGATCAGTCCCATCTTGGGTTGAGCCAGAGAGATGACAAACGAGCCTTCCGGATAAACCGAATTTCCCACGGTAAAGGCCTTCCAGGCTCTCTTGATCTCGATCCCGGACATCAACAGCGTGTCGATCATTTTCACTGCAGTCAGCGGATCATGCTGGTTGATCGGTATGACATAGGCTTTAGGCTTACCTTGGGCACCGCGTTCAGTCTGCCGTTTGGCTTTCAGGTAGGCATTCCAGAGCACGGTTTCCTTGTTCCGGGCTGCTAGATCCAGGAGGGCCCAGGCCGAGATTTTCTTCTGCTCGACGATATCCCGGAGCCTCCACCAGCCCCCCGGCCAGGGATTCGGGAAGGTGGTCTGGGACTCGTATTTCGGGAACTGCCTGGACCCGCCGCGGAGCTGTTCGGGATGGATGTACAGGGGGGAGGCGAGTTTTGCGCTGGCTGATTCTGTCAGCATACCAGCGATGTTATGAAAAGGAGTGATCCAGTGCCAGCCGAAATGACCCCAGCCCGGAAACTGGGCCGCGTTGAGGATGCCGGATTTCCCGTTTTCTTCCAGTTTGTAGGCGATGTGGGCGCCGTACCAACTGTGTTCCCGCCAGATGAGAGGATCGGCGTAGGGACGGATGGGCTCACAATACGGCGGGATGTAGAACCGGGCCCCGTAGCTTCCCATGTGATGATGATCAATGTAGGCCTGCGGAACCCAATCCCGGTACATGATCTTGGCTGCATAGACCGATTCGATCATGTTGAGAAAATCACCATCCCGGTTGTTGTCATGGCCGACATACTTGTGGTACAGCCAGGGAAGACTCGCACCCTCATACTCCGTACCCAGGGTCTTGTTGTACCAGTCGGTGACCATGATCTGACCGTCCGGGTTGAAGCTGGGAATCATGAAATAGATCACGTTTTCCAATATCCGCTGCGTCTCCTCATCTCTCCTGGATAAAAGGTCATAGGCCAGCTCAGGTGTCATCTGGGTGCCTCCGATCTCAGTAGCGTGAAGGCTCATGGACTGACACATGACCGCCTTGCCCTCCTTGACCAAGTTTTTAATCTCTGCTTCCTCGATTCCCCGTGGATCGCTGATCTTGGCATTCACATCTTTAAGACGCTCCAGGTTGGACATGTTCTCCTCGGAGGAGATGATGACCACCAGGAAGGGATTGCCCATCGTGGATGGTCCCATATCGATGACTTTGATCTTGCCGCTTTCGTTGTCCAACAGCTCAAAATAATCAACGATTCTATCCCAGCGGGCTATCTTCCGATCGCTGCCGAGCTGGAATCCGAAGAATTTTTCGGGAGATGTGACCTTCTCTTGAGCCTCGATCCTCGGGATCAGGGATCCAAGGAAAATGAACACCAGGACAAGCGTTTGAAAAAGGCGCAGGTATTTGGCATTTTGTCTCATGATTGTCCTCCTTGTCGTTTCATTCTTTATATCCCCATTATTATCTTGGATTAGTATCCATTTTCAACTTAAAATTTAGAAATAGACATAGTATCGTGTAATATACCCATAACGAGGAGGACAGTGGTCATGACGCTTAATAATGATCTTGGCGTAACCCAAGAATCTTCGACGAAAAAAAGGAAACCAGGTCTTTCTGCTTTTTTAAGTTTCCTTTCTTTGGGGCTAGGACAGGTTTACAACGGAGAGCTGATTAAAGGCATTTCCCTGAAATTTATCCTGTTGGTCTCACTCGGCTTGTCTGTTTTTTTCAGCTTTAAGAGTTCGAATGATCTGTTTCTGTTCTTGGCTCTTTCCTGCCTTTTTATCTTGTTAAAGCTGTATTCTATGGTTCAGGCTTTTATCAAATCACGTCACTTGGGCAATTCTTACCGATTGAGGAAATTCAACAAATCATACATTTACGTCATCTTGACGGTTGTTTTCCTCGTGTTAAACATCTTCATTCCCCTTACTATATCACAGTTTGCTCTGATGGAAATGACTGATTACCACCCTTTTCGATCAGCAAAAGCCGAAGAGCGGTATCTTGAGCTGTACGATAGAGTAGCCGAAAAGTGGCCGGTCGACTCAGAAACAAAAATGGTGGATACTTCTTACGGTCAAACATTCGTCCGGGTGAGCGGCCCAGAAGAAGCTCCCCTTCTGGTACTCCTGCCCGGAGCCAATGCCACCTCTTTGATGTGGATACCCAACATAGAAGCCCTCTCTGAATCGTACAGAACCTATGCTGTCGACAACATTTATGATTTTGGACGCAGTCTGTTCACTCGACCGCTTAAAACTCCCGAAAACTTCGTACGGTGGCTGGATGAGTTGTTCGATGCTCTCGATTTAAAAGACAGGATCAACCTGATGGGCCTATCCTACGGGGGCTGGTTGACGAGTCAATACGGCCTCCGCTTTCCCGACCGACTGGATAAAATCGTTCTTGTGGCCCCAGCAGCCACTGTATTACCCTTGAATTCTGAGTTTTCCTTACATGCTCTTATCGGATTAATCCCTCACCGCCGTTTCGTCAAAAAGACGATGTCCTGGGCGCTCGAAGATTTCTTCCGGAGCGATGAAGCCGACCCGGAAATGATAGATTTTTTCGTGGAAAACATGTATCAAGGTTTACGATGCTTTAAATTTAAGATGTTGGTCAGCCCGACAGTCTTGACTGATCAAGATCTCCAGAATCTTAACCTGCCAACGCTGTTTCTCGTCGGAGAAAACGAGAAAATCTATTCTGCTCAAGAGGCTATTCAACGCCTCAATAGGGTAGCTCCTCATATCAAAACAGAGCTTATACCGGGTGCAGGTCACGATTTAACTGTTGTCCAGGCAGAGATGGTAAACAGAATTATATTGGATTTTCTTAACCAATAATGGGGATGCATCTCCCCTATTCCGATCATTGACCCTTGAGCGAAAGTTATGATAAAAAGGCCGTGACTTCCTGCCATGGGTATCCATAATTTTGAGTCCAGCGATACAGAGAAGGTATTAAAGGCTCAAAGGAGCGAAATCACCGAGCATTTTATCTATAAAAAGCTCTCCAGATCCATTAAAAATCCCCACAACCAGAAAATACTTATCCAGATATCCCAAGATGAACAAAAGCACTACGAACACCTGAAATCCCAGACCGGAAAAGATATAAAACCTGATCGGCTAAAAATATGGCTCTATTTTATTATTTCCAGAGTATTCGGTCTGACTTTTGGCATCAAACTGATGGAGAGAGGAGAAGGAAAAGCGCTTCGCATCTACAAAGAGATTTCCAAGATCATCCCTCAAACAGAAAAGGTGATTCAAGACGAATATAGACATGGACATCAGCTTGTCGAGATGATCGATGAGGAACGCTTGAATTATACGGGAGCAGGGTGCGAGGACTGAACGCGACTTTGGTCGAACTGACCGGAGCCCTTTCCGGGCTTACTCTGGCCTTCCGGAATCCAGGATTCATCGCTACAGCCGGGTTGATTACAGGCGCCGCTATGTGTTTATCCCTGAGCAGCACGGAATACCTAGCCACCAAACACGAAGGTGGCGAACATCACCCGGTTAAAGCGGCGATTTATGCGGGCCTGGCTAACCTCATAACAGTCAGCTTTCTGATCTTTCCCTATTTCCTGTTTGAAAAAATTTACCTCTCTCTTGGCCTGATGCTCGGCAACGCCATCATCGTCATCTATATCTTCAACTACTACATATCAATCGCCAAGAACTCATCATTAAAAAAACGATTTCTGGAGATGGCGCTTATCAGCTTGAGTATTGCCACTTTGACCTTCGGGATCGGTTATCTGGCCAGAGCCTTATTCCATATCGAAATTTAGATTTTAAAAAAGGGAGGAGCCATGTTACTTAGTAAGAGATTAAGAGTTTACCTACTGAGTGTGTTATTTCTCTGGATGACGGGATATGTTTTTCTGTCGGCATCGAGCAAGGAAAAGATCCAGGTTATAACGCCCGAAAGCCCTAGAATAACCGAGCTTCGGAAAGCGGTCGATACCAAGATCGATTCTCTGAGCGTTCGGATGATCGAGATCAGCGATTGGATGTACCACCATCCGGAACCTGGGTTTCTCGAATTCAAGGCTTCTTCCATGCTCATCAAGGAGCTCGAAAACCATGGTTTTACGGTCGAGACCGGAGTTCCTGATTTAGAACCTGATTTTGACAGGCTTAAGGTCGTAGGAGGATTGCACTCCGATTACGACGGCCCCCCGGGCATTCCCACGTCCTTCAAGGCGAAGTACAAAGGCAAATCTGATCACCCAGTGATAGGCATCGCCGTGGAATACGATGCCCTACGGGGAAATCCTCCATTTCACGGCTGCCAACATAATATGCAGGGGCCTGTTGGTATCGGAGCCGCCATAGCTCTGGCCAAAGTCATGGAGGAAAAAAACATTCAAGGCAGCGTCTGGGTTGTTGGCTGCCCCGCCGAGGAGGTGGGACCACCGACCAAGGCCGTGATGGCCAAGAGCGGATATTTCGAGGGGATCGATTACATGATGAGAAGCCACGGGACATCCCGGGAAACCCTCCGGTACCCGGGAGGCTTTTCCGCCAGGCACATAAGACAGATGAAATACACCTTCCACGGTCAATCAGCCCATGCTCAGAGGCCGTGGCAGGGGAAGAGCGCCCTGGATGCGGTCCTGCTCCTCTTCCATGCCATAGACATGATCCGCGAACATTCCGAGCCTCAATTTCGGTTCCACGGAATCGTAAGCGACGGAGGAGCCGCTCCCAACATCGTCCCGGATCTGGCATCGGCTCTAGTCTGGATACGCCATCTCATCGATGAAACCCCCCTGGGCTCGCTGACTCCCCGGCAGGCTAGGGAGAAAGTCAATAAAAAGGTCGAAGCCTTAGACAAAATGGCCGAAGCAGCGGCCTTGGCCACCGGAACAGAAGTGGACATCGCCCACTATGGAGAATACAATCCTGGCATAGCCGTGGGTGTGCTGAACGATATGACCTTTCAGTATGCCGTCGAATACGGGGGGAATAATATCGGAGAGAGGGCTGTCCCTCGTCATTGGGAAGAGACCGGCTTCGGAACGCTTGTTGTTCCTGGTGTCCACATCAGTATCGGAACTGAAGGCATACCCGAGGTTCCCGGCCATTCGCAGGAAAACGCCGACATCACTATAAGCGAGGCCGGCCACGGATCACTCGTCCTGACCTCCAAGGTAATGGCGGCTGTGGGGCTCAGGCTGGTCATGGATGCAGAACTCAGGAAGAAGACCAAACAAGAACACCAGAAATGGCTAAAGAAATACAATCAGTGATCGCCCAGGAACTTGCCCAAATCTTCCGGAAGGATCTTCTGGAAATAGAGTATTAACTCTTATAATATTTGATCCCAGGAAGGCTAATCTCACAAAAAACGCTCGAGTCATCGACTTCTACAACCTGGGCATCAAGATTTAGTTTCCTGGTCAAATCCAGGAATTCGTGCGGCCGCACTGTTGCTGCCGTGAATCCATCTTTACAGACGATGACACCGTCTCGAGTCCTTTCATAATCGATCTCTCCCAGGAGTTTAGCTTCTGACTGCTTCTGAAACCACTCGAGTCTTTCTTCCCAGAATTTATCAGAATAGCTTGAAAATAAAACCTTTCCTCCTGGTTTGGTCACCCGAACACTTTCCCGGATTAAGTCCAGTCGATCCACATGGAATGCCGCCATCCCGTTCTGGATGCAGATGACACAATCGAAAACTCGATCGTTAAACGCAAGGTGCACTGCGTTCATATTAAGAAGACGGCAATTGGTAACATCAGCGAGCATTTTACGCGCCAGATCCAAGCTGGCGAAGGACGTGTCAAGACCAATGACGGTTCCGGCTTTTTGGGCAAGCGAGGGAATTATGCGCCCGTATCCACAACCGAGCTCAAGCACTAGGTCACCTGGATGAATTCTCTCTGTGACAAAATCGATTTCTGCTTTTAAATACTGTTGAACCCGAGGGGAGGCTATCTCATAACATCGTTTCAACCTCTCGGCAGAAAGCCTATCTTCATAATAATTCCCCATAGCATTTTCCATAGAAGCTTTATTTTTATCACTGAAATACCAACCTGAGCAAGATCTTCTGCAAAAAAATGACCTGCTCAATACCTTTTATTGTTCGTTTATGGATATGAAGTGTTCAAATTTGAACAAATAACGTTTCCAAGATACAGAATTCCCCATACGATTGTATTGGTATATTTTTTGCATATAATCCTTTCTGGAAATCAAAAGAATCAAACTTGGAGCTTGATAATGTTCATGAATTATATCAAGATCGTCCTTAGAACCATCAAAAAGCAAAAGATATATTCTTTCATCAACTTAGCTGGTCTATCTTTAGGGTTGGCATGTTTTATCCTCATCTCGATGTGGGCACGACACGAGATGAGTTATGACCAGTTTCATGTTAAAAAGGATCGCATTTTCCGGATTTTAAACGCAAATGATAACGGAACTTTTGGAAGAGCTGTCTCGTATGCCCTTGGTCCGGAGCTCGAGAAAAAATATCCTGAAGTAGAAGCGTCCTGCCGCGTTTGGCCGTGGCATCGCTCATTGGTTAAGTACCAGGATAAGAAATTCGACGAGTACAGATTTTATCTAGTAGATCCGACTTTTTTTACGATGTTTACGTTCCCGTTCGTCAAAGGAAACGCCAAAACGGCATTAACCGACCTAAATTCCATCGTCATCACAGATCAAACAGCGCGACGGTATTTTGGCGAGGAAAATCCCATAGGAAAAGTTTTGCATGTAGCTAGTCATAACACTGATTTCACGGTTACTGGAGTTGTCCAAAACATTCCGTCCAACTCGCACCTTCAATTCAACATGGTGGCCCGGGTAGAGTATCTTGGCGAGGATCGCATTCAGAGGTGGGGAGAATGGGTCGCCCCTTCTTATGTACTACTCAAGTCAGGCTCAATCAAGGAAGATGTGGAAGAAAAGATCGCAGGTATATACGAAGAGCACCTCGATTATGAACCGGATTATAGGCCTGTTTTTCAGTCCCTGACAAAGGTCCATCTTTATGAATTCGGTAAGCCGGGGCTTATTAAGCAGGTTGCGATTTTTTCAATCATAGCCATTTTTATCCTGCTGATTGCCTGTGTTAATTTCATGAACCTCAGCACGGCCCGGGCAGCGAGGCGGGCCAAGGAAGTCGGTCTTCGTAAAGTGACAGGAGCTCATCGCTCTCAGCTCATCAGGCAGTTCTTGGGAGAGTCGATCATACTGAGCTATCTATCCCTCGGTCTGGCCGTGCTCATAGTCCAACTGGTGCTGCCCGCATTCAACGTGTTTACGGGCAAATCAATGAGCCTCACCGAGGGCATGGGAATTCACTGGATTTTCATAATCTTGCTGGTCGTACCTTTGACAGCTCTACTTGCAGGCTGCTATCCAGCCTTCTTTTTGTCAGCCTACCAGCCATCAAACGTACTAAAAGGAACGACCGGTTTGACTACGGGCCCTTCGTCATTCCGCAGAATCCTCGTTGTCTTCCAGTTCTCGATTTCGATCGGCCTTATCATTTCCACCCTGGTTGTTTCAAAGCAACTCCGATTTATCCGAGAAATAGATTTGGGGCTCGATCGGCGTCACGTAGTCACGGTGATGAACAATCCAGATTTGAACAGCCGATTTGATGCGTTTAAGAGTGAATTGGAGGAGGAGCCGGGTGTTATCCAGGTTACAGCAGCTGCCCAGCGCCCGATGAACGTCGGCCAGGGTGTCATTATCGACT
>CAYGBF010000156.1:0-3317 GCA_964348035.1 uncultured Eubacteriales bacterium
CGGATTCATCATTATTTTCATCATATCAGCCTCTTATCTAACGGCCAACATTCTCCAAGCTGCTGGACAAGGAGAGTTTACAAAGGTCAAATCGGCACAGGATGAGATAAAGGAGGGACTGAAAGGACCCTTAAAATTCACGATCCTCTACAATAACTATAAACATAAAGAGGATACTCAAACAGA
This sequence comes from uncultured Eubacteriales bacterium, assembly GCA_964348035.1. GTDB lineage: Bacteria > Acidobacteriota > Aminicenantia > Aminicenantales > Aminicenantaceae > CAYFXE01. The sequence goes on from CAYGBF010000156.1 coordinate 187, forward strand.
TTGGGGATTTTCCTGTTTGATCGAAGGGACAGAAAAGACCATATTGTTCGATACCGGAACTAAGAGTCAAATCCTGCTCCATAACATAGACAAACTCGATATCGATGTAGAGAAGATCAACCAGGTTGTGATCAGCCATGATCACGGTGACCATACAGGCGGTTTATCGAAAATTCTGGATACCAATCATGATCTTTCGGTTTATCTTCCTATCTCCTTTCCTTATGAGTTTGTGAGGGAGTTGAAGAATAATCAGGCCCGGGTCATTACAGTAGACGAACCGGTCGAGCTCTGCCAGGGCGTTTTCTCGACAGGAGAGATGGGAGACAGGATCAAAGAGCAATCCCTGATTATCAACCACCACAAAGGATTGATCATCGTTACCGGCTGCTCCCACCAGGGAATCGTGAATATCCTCGAACATGCCAAAACGCTGTCTAACAGGCCCATCTACATTGTCTTTGGCGGATTTCATCTGGGCGGAACACCAGATGAAGTATTGAACGAGATTGTCAAGAGTTTTCTTGATATCGGCGTGGAAAAATGCGGGGCCACGCACTGCACAGGAGATCGGGCCATCGGCCTTTTTAAGAAGGCCTTCGGGGAAAATTTCCTGGATATGGGGACGGGAAAAATCCTGGAAATAAGGTAATGACATCTTGATGAAAAGGAATTCTACAAGCGTTGAATAGGTCTAATACAGGGCGATTCCTCGTTACATAGGTAATTATCTGTTCGGAGGAAACGAGCAAAACATGGAGGCGATTGAGAATAAACGACTCGAGAGAAAGCTAGGTCCTTTTTCGGCCACGGCCATCGTTGTGGCCAACATGATCGGAGCCGGTATCTTCACCACCTCGGGGATTATGGCTGCCCAGCTGCCTGGGCCAGGCTGGGTCCTTCTCTGCTGGGTTTTGGGGGGACTAATCGCCATATCCGGCGCCCTCTGTTACACAGAGCTGTCCACCCGTATGCCGTTGGCTGGTGGAGAATATATCTATCTGAAAAAACTGTATCATCCAGCCTTGGGTTTTCTCACCGGATGGATGAGCCTTTTCGTCGGATTCTCGGCCCCGATCGCGGCCTCGGCCATGAGCTTCTCTGAGTATGTCTTTGCCGGTTTAGACTCCCAACTATTGGGACTGACACCTTCCCAATTGACTTTGGCGAGCAAAGCTACAGCCATATCCATCATCATCATCTTCACGAGTCTCCATTACCTCGGCCTCCGTTTAGGGGCACGAGTCCAAAACACGCTGACCGTCCTGAAGATTATCATCGTTTTTGGCTTGGCGACCGTAGGTTTGGCTCTGGGAGGAGGAGATTTTTCGAAGATCTCCTTCGAAATCAGCGAACCATTCAGGGGGATCGCCTTCGGGACGGCGATGATGCTGGTGATGTTTTCTTATAGCGGCTGGAATGCGAGCGCCTACATCGCCGAGGAACTCAAAAACCCTCGGAAAACTCTGCCCGTATCGCTCGTAGTCGGCACCGGTATCGTCATCTTCATCTATTTGGCCATAAACCTTTTCATCTTCAGCGCTGTCCCCTACTCGGAGCTGAAGGGGATTATACCGGTCGTCAAAGTCGCTGCTGTCCAAGCTTTCGGGGATTGGATGGGGAAATCGCTGAGCCTGCTTATCGGAATCGCCCTTCTCTCGTCTTTGAGCGCCTACATCATCATCGGCCCGCGGGTCTACTTCGCCATGGCTAAGGACAGGCTCTTCCTCTCCTTTGCCTCCAAAGTCCATCCTCGCTACAAAGTGCCTGGACGGTCTATCCTTGTCCAGGGATTCCTCGCCGTGCTCATGGTCGCAATCGGCTCCTTCGAACAGTTATTGATCTACCTAGGATTCGCCCTGGGAATCTTTCCCTGGCTGGCCGTGGCCGGTCTTTTTATCGCTCGCAAACAGAAGATCGGGGAAGAATCCGCGGTCAAAGTCTGGGGTTTTCCGTTTATCCCCGTCTTCTTTTTGTTCTGCAGTCTGATCTTGATGATGTTCAATTATATGAATCGACCGCTGGAGTCTTCAGCCGCTGTCTTGACCGTGCTGCTCGGCATTCCGTTTTACTTCCTCTGGATCAAAGGACAAAAAAAGAAGATCTAGAAGACACTCTGTTATCATGAACATAATCCTCTCATGAATCGACAGGAGCTATTTGAAGGAATCAACTTGAAACATTCACAGATAGTCTTTCCATTCTCTGGTGAAGGGGTTTAAAATCTTTAAATCCTTTTCGACTTGACCACCAGGTAAATCCTCACTGAGAAGCAAGCGGGCTTGACCTTGAAGTGCAGCTTGAATAATCAGGGAATCCCAAAATGAGAGCCGATATCTCTCTTGTATATCAATGGCTTTCAAGGTGATGTATTTATCATTGGTGACGACATTCCAGGTTGATAAATACTCGAGAATAACTCTTGCATTTTTTATTGCCAAGGGTTTTAAGATTTTTTTTGTAACACAAACGAAAAACTCCTGCAGGACCTGTACGCTGATCACTCCTTTCCTGTTTTCCCATAAATAATCCATGATATCTCTTGCAACCGCATGTTTATCTTTACTGCTTCGGTCATGTGCATACACTATGATGTTCGTATCGAGGAAGATTTTATCTTTCATGGTATTCCTCCCTCGCCCAGGGGATTTTCCCCTCTAATCCCAAGTCAAATCCTTTTTTCAACAACCGACGATGCCTTGTCTGTGCTAATTGATATGCCTGTTCCTCGTTCGTAATCCTGATTAAATAATCACTGAGCAATCCGCTTAGAGAAGTGTTGTTCTTGACAGCAATGATCTTTGCTTTTCGAAGCAAATCCTTAGGCAGAGAAAGAGTGATATTTTGTCGCTCCATGAAAACCCTCCTATATCACGTAATTATATGTATCACATATTTACGTGATTGTCCATAAAATGATGAGATTTTTATCTTTCAATTCAAGATACGAATGAGCAGGCTGTAAAGTCTCAGAGTTCTATTAAATTTATTGTCGGATGACGCACAACTCGTATGGACTCTTTTTATCTCTTCCTTGGACAGATAAAAAAAGTGTCGTGAAATATATACATTTAGCGACATATTTTCTATCTTACAATTATTCTTGGGATAGGTCATTGCCCCTATGTGAG
>CAYGBF010000157.1:0-5355 GCA_964348035.1 uncultured Eubacteriales bacterium
ATGGGGATGTGGCTTTTCGATTCACTCCTGGTCTTGGCCATAACCAAGCTCAGCCGGATCAACATTATCGGCCCGAGCTTGTTCTTTGCAGTCTTTGCCGTTGTCTATCTCTGGAATAAGAAAAAGCTTTTCGATGGAAGCGATAATCCCTTGCTTTCATAACACCATTCTTATAGATTATATGTTCGAATTTATCCTGGAATAAGGAGGAAAGTCCATGACTATCACCTTAGATGGGCATAATCTCACCATAGAGGACGTCGTCAAAGTAGCCCGGGAGAATGAGGCCGTATCCATTCATCCTGAGGCCATGGAGCGAATCAAAAAATGTCGGGATCTCCTCGAAGATAAAATCCAGAAGAAAGAAATCATGTACGGTGTCAACACCGGCATCGGCGAGCTTTCTGAAGTCGTCCTAACGCAAGAGCAAGTGGAAAAGTATCAAAGATACTTGATCTACAGTCATGCCGCCGGCTACGGGAAACCCTTCGCCCCTGAAGTCGTCAGAGCCGCCATCCTCAGCCGCATCAATTGTCACTGTTGGGGACACTCTGGCCTGAGGCCGGTCGTCGTCGAAACCCTAAAAGAAATGCTGAATAAAGGAGTCACTCCTGTAGTCTGTGAAAAGGGATCGGTCGGAGCCTCGGGCGATCTTTCACCGATGGGTCAGATGGCCTTGGTCCTGATGGGAGAGGGAGAGGCCTTCTACAAGGGTGAGCGATTGCCCGGAAAGGAAGCCATGGATAAAGCCGGAATTCCCGTCATTGTCTACGAAGCCCGCGATGGGCTGGCCACGATCAACGGCTCCAACGTGAGCGCCGGCCTAGGCGCCCTTGAAATCTACGATGCTGATCGCTGGATAAAGCATTCCGAGATCGCGGCCGCCATGACCCTGGAGGTTCTTAACGCCAACATGAAGGCCTATGATGAACGCCTCCACCGCGTCCGAGGCTATCCCGGAGCCATAGAATCGAGTGAAAACGTGAGGCGTATCACAGAGGGAAGTGAACTCCTGGCTCAAGGAGGAAAAAAGGTCCAGGATGCCTACAGTCTGCGGAGTACGCCGCAGGTGATCGGCTCGGCCCGGGATGCCTGGAAATGGGCGCGGTCCATGTTTGAAATCGAGCTCAACAGCGCAGCCGATAATCCCACTTTTTTCCCGGATGAAAAACTGGTCTTGACCGGCGCTAATTTTCAGGGAACTCCTCTCGCCTTTGCCCTGGATCTATTGGCCACAGCCGTCACCACGGTTTGTGTCCTTTCCGAAAGACGAACGAATAGGCTGATGAATCCCCATTTGAGCGTGGGGCTGCCAGCTTTCTTAACCCGAGGGGCGGGGATGTTTTCGGGGATGATGCTCTCCCAGTATACGGCCGGAGCCTTGATCTGTGAGAACAGGATCCTCGCCCATCCCGCTTCCACAGGATCCATCTCCGCGGCTGCTGACCAGGAAGATTTTGTCAGTATGGGCATGACCTCGGCCCTTAAAACCCAGCAGATCATCGATAACGCCTGGGCTGTGCTCGGGATTGAACTGATGGCCGGTGCCCAGGCAGTAGATTTCCGAAAACCTGTAAATCCAAGCCCCGGAGTGAACGCAGCCTACCAGGTTATCCGGAAGTATGTGAAGTACATGGATGAGGATCGGCCGCTGTATGACGATATCAACACCCTTAAAGAGGTGGTTCAATCTGGAGAGATATTGGAGGCCGTTGAAAAAGCGGTTGGCTCGATGAATTAAGTTAGGCCCGGTCGACGACTCTTTCGAGTGGCATGATCAGGCAGGTCGGCCCACCCCGTCCTTTCACGAATTCGGAAAGGTCCAGGACATGCACTTGAACCCCTCCCCCTTCCAAAGCCTGGATAGCCCCCGTGTTAGAGGCTTCGGCGATCAATTCCCCGTAGCCCAGACAAATCACATTGCCGCTGACGAACATCTCGTAGTCCATATCTATCCGGTCAAAGCCATTGAGAACACCTTCAGCGAAAAAATCCCGGCAGCAGAGAACATGATGAGGACCGATGAGGCTCATCACCCCCCCTATGTGAAGATGAGGAGGGGGAATCGGGATTGTTCGAACCTCGTAGCCCATGTTGGATAGGAGAGAAGAGAGCTGTCGAACGCCCTCTTCGTTTGTTCTCTTGGAATGGCCGATAAAGGCCACGGTGCCGGCGAGGATGACATCCCCTCCTTCAACAGTCCCCGGGGTTTGGATTTCTCCGGCCTTGGGCTCCCCGTGTTTTTCCAAGGCTTGGGCCAACCATTCCTCCTCTCCTCGTCTAGACTCCAGGCCCATCCGCAGCTGGATGTATCCTTGTGGTGTACAGAGAGCGGCATCCCGGGTGAAGATAGAGTTTGGGTGGCCATCCAATTCATCTAGATCGATGACTTCGGCCCCATAATCTCTGAGGAGGGCTTTCAACCCGTCATGCTGGTGTTTGGCCTTTTCTGGGTCTGCTTTTTCACCGATGTTATGGACGGCTAAATCATCGGCACCGAAATATTCTTTTCCGGGGCTGCAAACCACAACCCGAGTGAGACGATCTCCTTCATTGCTCAACATATCGATCAGTCCTCCTCAATCCTTTTGATCCTGAACGTCACCGTACCTCCCTCCGTGTATTCTTGAGGATCGAGACACTGGATATAGGCTTCTTCACCCTTCTTAGCCAAACCGAGTTGGGCAGGGCTGATCCCTTTAGCTAGCGCATTGTAGTAGGGGAGGAGTGAAGCGAGTGAATGCATACAGATATTGTCTGTCTCTTCGAGGTTGACCTTGTAGCCTTCGTCCAGGACGATTTTTTCTCCTATTTCATATACAGGGCATTTTCCCTTGATGTCCATAACTTCAACAGTGAGTTTCATGACTTGACTCCTATGGGCTTTAGTTTAGATAAGGCTCGGTTTTTAATCAAGAAAAGAATGTCCTATAATAGGGGACACATTTATCTGGAGTGATCGAAACGACCTCATAAGGTGAAGGGTAAAACGTGGATAATAAAATAGCTCTTGTCACTGGAAGCAGCCGGGGAATCGGTCGGGACATAGCCTTGAGGCTGGCCGATGCTGTTTCTGGGGTGGCTGTACACTACAGAACCAGGAGAGAGGAGGCCTTAAAAGTCTCCCGAGCGATTCAGAAAAAGGGGAAGATGAGCGCAGCTTTCCGAGCAGATCTCACTAAAGAACGAGAAGCGACCCGGCTGATCGAAAGAATCGTTGATAAATTCGGAAGCCTCGATATCCTGGTCAACAGCGTCGGACCGGTTCTGGTCAAACCTTGGGCAGACGTATCGAAAGAAGAATGGGAATATACTTTCCGGAGTAATCTAGAAAGCGCTCTGTTTTGTCTGAAGGCGGCTCTGCCTGGGATGAAAGAAAGAAAATGGGGCAGGATCATAAACATCGGTTACAGCCGGGTGGAACAGCTCACAGCCTACAAGAACATCACCCCCTACGCGATCGCCAAGACAGGACTGCTGATCCTCACCCGGAGTGTGGCGGCTTCGGTCGCCTCAGCGGGGATCACGGTCAACATGGTTTCTCCGGGACTGATCGAGGGTGGTGTTCTTCCACCGGCGAGAAGGGTTCCTGCAGGAAGGTTGGGGAAGGTCAAAGACATCTCAGAGGCCGTCTTATTCCTCGTTTCAGAGGAAGCCTCTTACATCACCGGAGCAAATTTAATCGTGGCTGGAGGCTGGAAGCTCTGAAAGATTCACCAGGATAGAGAGAGTTTTATCCTTCAAAGCGACAATCCCGTATTGCTTTTTATAATCTTCAAACTGAAACGTGTGCTCTTCCCTGTCTAAGACTTTCAAGTAGGGATCCAGGTTGGAGTACAGATGCTCGAACGCTTCTTGGGCATCTTCATGGCTGGGATAAGCTACGATGATTCGAGTATTACGGCTTCCGCCTTCTGATTCATATTGTCCGCTGATTCCGAAGATCGATCGCTTCAACCGGAGTATGTCTCCCTCACCCAAGGTGAAAATAGACTGCAAGGCCAGGGGCCCTCGGATGAGTCTCTGAGTTCCTGGGATGAGATTTTCCGGTGGTAACAGGGAGAGAATCTCGACAGGCGCTCCTTCGGAGATCCGTTCGAGCGTGTTTTGGCCTAAGGTGATCATCACCGGAATGAGCGCCTCCTCACCTTTGAAATTGTTAATCATCAGGAGGTAATTATTCTTTAAAACTAGAAATTGCAGCTTATCCGCCGAGTTTCTGGCCGGGATTTCAGGATGAGGTGTTTCCTGACCGCACTTCATAAGGTAGATACCTAAGGCTGCCTCACCGTTTTCCATGCGGTACACCTCAAGGCTTATTTCTTGACTTTCCTTCCGATAATCCTGAACGATCAGGTCTTCAAACCCGAACTCCAAGAAGAGTTCAGCTCCTCCATCGATATAGTCATACAGGTTGGCCCGGACAAAACGCCTCGTTTTTTCGTCCTTGGTCCACCCCGCCACAAAACCATCCTCGGGCAAACGTATGGTCTGAGCCTGACTTTGAAAAACAAAGAAGAGGATGCCGATGAGACAGAGATATTTTTTCATCCTCTTTGTTGGGGCGAGAATCAAACCTTCAAATGCTCAATCTTTTCTGTATCAGTCACTCCCAAACCTAAGCGTTGGGCATAATGCAAGTATTCTGTGTAGCGAGGGTGTTCATTGACCTGAATATTCATGCTCTTTCGTTTGGCAACGATGAGGTTGTGGGAGAGCATATCCATAGCAAAAGGATCAGTGGCCAAGAAAAGTCTGTTGTACTTGTAAGTGAATTTGGCGGCTGGTCCGGGACCCCCTTCGTATTGAGCCCGGAGTCCGTCGGCGATGTTGAGGACGAGTTTATCCCTGATGACGGGAAAAGCCAGGACGTCCACACAGACATCGAAAAACAGCGGTTTATGAAGCCTGTTTGTGTTGCAGATAGCACCGTAACCCATATTTTTGGTGGCCACGGATATTCCGTTCCCACAGTTTTTGAAGACAGGAATATTGATGATCTTGGTTAATTTTTTTGTCAAAAGATTTCCAAAATAAGAATATTTTCCGTTAAACACGTGCTGATTCAAGTAGACAGGATCTTTAGGCCCCTCCACATCCACCCAGTAATAGATATTTTTATCAAAACTGGCCTCGCTGATATGATGACCTTTTTCGTCCAGAGTGCTGATTTTTTCCTTCTGTTTCCCTTCGAACACCTCTCTGTCCATCATCTGGAGTCCCTCGATTCGGATTCCAGGAAAGCGGTTCGATGTGAAGCCGGCGTCGGTGAGCATGTAATCCATCCGATCCCAGATGACGATATTTTTTCTCCTTATCCCTCCTTTAACCAACCAGTCGATGACCGCGTCGACA